>CAZHTQ010000010.1:0-24178 GCA_964535375.1 uncultured Candidatus Saccharibacteria bacterium
AGTGACACAAGGCTCTTCAGGCCTCTGCTCTACCAACTGAGCTACAGAACCATATATAATATTATAGCACACTTTTTGGATTTTAGCGAAAATTTACTATATATTATAATTAATTTTGGTGATTTTATGACGATTTTGCGACGTTTTTTGTAAAAAGTCTTTAAAATAAAATTTTTTATGGTAAAATTAAGGTAACATTATAATAAAAAGGAGTTATTAATGGATACATATCTATATTATAGCGACCCGATGGTGACAACTACGGCGTCGACTAATCAAGCGATGGGAATCTGGGCGATTGTAGCCTCGGTGCTGGCGCTAGTAGGCGGTATTTTGGTTTACTTCCTATTTGTAAAGTCCAAGCAAGAGCCAAAAGGTAAATTTGTTAAGTGGCTCAAAGATTTCTTGGCGTTTAAGACAATGTGGCTGGAGCCATTGGTAAAGATATTGTATTATGTTGCAACCATTGAAGTGATATTGATGTCATTTGCAATTATTCCGCAGAACTTCTTAGCATTCTTGGTTATGCTAATACTCGGGCCAATCGTGGTTCGTTTGGTGTACGAGCTGTTTATGATGTTAATCATGATGTGGCGCAATTCGCAAGAAATTGCTGACAATACCAAGAAGAAATAATCGTCATAATGAAACCACCCGCTGCTTTGCGGGTGGTTTTTGTTGGGTGAGTTAGTTGATATTATTTGAACTCTTTGATTTCGTATTTGCCGGAGGCGGCTTCGGACTCGCCAATGACGATACCGTTTCTCGCGACGGAGGCGGCGTATTTTAATTTGTCGCCGAGTTTTTTGTCGGTGGCTACGATAGTAACGCTACTGCCCTGCGCGCGTAAATCTGAAGCGACTTGCATGGCAAAACTGTATTCATTAGTTGATAGTGGTACGATGGCATAATCTACTGGCTGAGCTTCGGCGTCTTTTACGAGGTTGTTTTGGTTTAAGACGTAAAAGAGGCGAGTGAGGCCAATAGAACCGCCGACACCTGGGAGTTTTTGCTCGGTGAAGTATTCAGCAAGATTTTCGTAGCGGCCGCCACCGCAGACAGAGCCGACGCCTGGGTACTCGGGTAGGTTGAATTCGAAGACGGTGCCTGTATAGTAATCAAGACCGCGGACGATTTTCATGTCGGCGCGGATTTGGTCGCCGCGACCGTCGGCTTCGAGAAGACTCATGACAGTGTCGAGCTCGGCGATACCTTCATCCATCATGGCGTTGTCGACGCCGAGAGATTTGAGTCCTTCGACGACTTTGGCACGATCGCCGGCTAGCGTCATGAACTTCAGGATTTTGGATTTTGCGTTGTCAGTTAAACCGATTCCGGTAAGGGTGGCCTCGGTAGCCTCGGCAGGGACCTTTTCGGAGTGATCGATAATGTCGAAAATATCGCTGGATTTTTCCTGAAGATTGAGGCCGGCTAGGAGGCCAGAGAGAATTTTGCGGTTGTTGATGCGGGCGATTACTGGGGTGCCCAGCTTGAAAGAGTCAAAAGCATCAAGCAGGGTGGAGATGGCGTCGGCATCATAGAAAAGTGGTAAGTCACCGCGACCAATGGTATCTACGTCGCATTGGTAGAACTCGCGGAAACGACCTTTTTGGGCGCGTTCGCCACGAAAATTACGACCAATCTGGGTGACTTTGAAAGGAAACTGGAGATCGTTTTCGTGTTCAACGACGTAGCGGGCGAGGGGCACGGTGTGGTCAAAACGTAGGGCTTGATCGGCGCCCTCGGAAGCCTCGGCGGTTTTAACGACTTTGTAGATTTGCTTTTCGGTGTCGCCGCCGGCTTTGGCTAAGAGGATTTCGCAGCGATCAATATGTGGGGTTTCGATACTGAGAAAACCGTGGCGTTTGTAAACGTCGGTAATCTTGGCTTTTAGAGAATTAAAAGTGGCTTGGGCTGGCGGCAAGAGTTCTTGCATACCAGAAATTGGGGATGTATTGATACGTTTCATGGGTTAATTATACCACAAATAAGGGAGGCGGGCTACTTTTTGAGGTGGATAAGTGGTGCGTCCCAAGTGGACGGAAAGTCGCTGAGGCCTAGTAGGGTGGCGATGGTGGCAGCGAGATTGCTAAGGCCAGGGGCCTTGATGTTATTCAGGATGTATTTATCACGGTTATTAGTATTGTCACAAATAATAAAAGGGATTTTGTTGGTGGTGTGAGAGGTTTTGGCACCGCCGGTGGAGTCTAGGAGTTCTTCGGCGTTGCCGTGATCGGCGATAATGAGAAGCACGCCGCCGAGGTCGTCTATAGCCTGGGCTAGGCGAGCGAGGCAGAGGTCTATGGATTCAATGGCGAGGACGGTGGCATCAAAATTGGCAGTATGGCCAACCATATCACCACCGGGGAAATTGAGGCGAATGAAGTTGTAGTGGGGTAGGCGTTCGATGACAGCGTCGGTGATTTCGGCGGATTTCATCCAGGGGCAAGTTTCGAAAGGACGGTGCGAGGACTCAATTTCGAGAAAATCTTCGCCGGGGTGAGCGTCATAACTATTGCCGTTGAAGTAATAAGTGACGTGGCCGAACTTGACAGTTTCGCTGCAAGCCAGCTGGGTAACATGATGGTGGCTTAAAAAATCACTAAGCGAATCGGTAAACTCGACTGGCTCGACTAGGCGAAATTCGGGAACGTGGGTATCAGAATTGTACTCGGTAAGGCCTACAAAATATACATCGGTGGGCTTGTAGTCGCCGCGGTTGAAATGCGGAAAATCCCAGTAGGTAAACGCTTCGGCAATTTCGATGGCGCGATCGGCGCGAAAGTCGAAGTAGATGAAAGAATCGCCAGGATGGACGCGGCCTAATGGTTGGTCGGCAGAATCGGTAATGACGAAAGGCGGGAGATTTTGGTCTTGAAGATTTGGGGTGATGCGACGCAAAGTAGTAATGGCGTCGAGCGGGTCTTTGAAATAATAATCGGCCACGCCGTTCACGATTGCATCCCAGCCGCGAGCGACTATCTCCCAGTCGCTTTCGTAGCGGTCGGCAACAAAAACCATGCGACCGCCGCCAGAAGCAATTTTAATATCGGCATCTTGGTATTTGGCAGCAAAACTATTGAAACGTGCAATATAATCTGGTGCTGAGAAGGGCGGAACGTCACGGCCGTCGAATACGGCGTGGACGCGAATTTTGGTAACACCTTCCCCCACGGCGCGGTCAATCATTTGTTCGAGGTAGTAAATGTCACTGTGGACGCCGCCGTCGGAAAAAATGCCAGAGAAATGTAGGACGGCATCAGGTGAATTTTTGACGCGGCTAATCGCGGTGTGCCAAGCGGGAGAATCATAGACTTCGCCGGTGGCAAACGCTTCGTTGATGCGAGCGATACCTTGCTTAACAGCATGACCTACACCCATGGTATTATGGCCGACTTCGCTGTTGCCCATTTGGCCAGGAAGTAAACCGACTGCTTCGCCAGAGGCGTTGAGCGCGAGATGCGGATAGTGCTTGGCGGCATAGCCAAGAAATGGGGTACGTGCGGTAGCCACAGCGTTGCCATTGGTGTTGGTTGCGAGACCGACGCCGTCTAAGATTGCGAGCACCACTGGCCCACCATAGTGCAATTTGTCCATATATATTATTATAGCACGAATTGGATTTGTCTAAACAAAGTTTGACAAATACTAAATGACATAATTCTAGTTTGATATGGTGGGGCTGCTGACCCTAATGGGCGACAAGAAACTTCTTGCCACTCTAGCTATTAAACTGCAGCCCCACGCTTCTACCTTAGCATATCTGTTCTAAGAAATCAACCCCCACCTGGTATTTGGATTCTCTCGGAGACAAGTCCAGCAAAGGTAAAATACAAAATATCTTTTATTTGTCTTGGTGAAAATCTGAGAAAATAATTTGATGGAAGCCTTCCGGTATTGCAGTACCGGCTTTCCATCACTATTTTCTCAGATTTTCAGCCTATTTATGACAAATAAAAGATATTTTGTATTTTTAATTGACTCTCATAACAATAGCTTCCGAGAAGTGAAATCCCGGAAGTTATTGGATTATTATTTGAGGAGACAGCGGACTGAGAACCCGCTCCTGCGAGGGTTATTGTCGGCGGAGTAGACGCGGCCTGAGTAGAAATACAGATTGTGGGCGCCAGTACTGCTACTAGCAGTAGAGGACCAGTAGCCCCCGTGCGTGCCTCCGTTGGAAAACGCAGAATCGTAGTAGTTACCGGCGCGCAAGAAGCGAGGTATAGTGTTAGTACCGCAATCGCCGCCTAGTGTGCAGAAGTTCATACCATCATTATCTGGATCTTCGTTTACTACGCTATCTTTAAGTCCGTAATGTATAGCCATCTTATAGAAGTCAGAGCCAGGAGTACCTTGTGCAAGTGCTACAGTAGTGCGAGAAGTAGGGAGTCGCCAACCAGCTGGGCAGATACTGTAGGGTGCATCTGTATTATTGGCATTTATACTCGTGCCAGACATAGCGGTAGCAGCATTGTAAGAGTAGTATGAGTAGCATGGTTGTTTGTTGGTTTCATTACAGAAACTATCATCATTGTTGCCCGAGTTATAGACATAGGCATACTCTGCGCCATCATTATCGAAGCCAGTAGTGGAAGATGTTGGGAGAGTGTAGTTTTCTGCTACATCGGAGTCAGCAGGAGTGATAGTGGTGCCGCCGGTAAGGTTTAAGTTTTTAGTCATCCAGACTTTGCCGTCTTTGAGCTTAGCTACGGTATATTCTTGATTATCGCGAGCATCACGAAGGGTGAGGGATTCGTTGATGGCGAGGGAGGCGGCAGCATCCGTAGTGAAGCCTTGCATAGAATCGTCCACAATGCAACGCACTGCGAAACCGTTGAGGCGATTATTGCTACTGGCTGGATTGATACCCGTACCATTGAAGTACAGGTTGCGACCGTGAGCCTCAGTACTAATAGTACTAGACCATACGCGGCTATACGTGCCGGCATCGCGCAGAGTACCGCCATACACGTTGCCGAACCGGACGAAGTAGAGCGGTGCTCTACGGACGGCATTCAGACCTTGATAGTTAAATGCTATAGCGTTAGTGCCCACTATGTTGTAGGCTGTCATTAGCGTAGTGAAGTCGTTACTACTAGACTGACCTTTTGGCATGCGCCAGCCTTTAGGACAGATGGAGTTAGGCATTACGAAGTCTGCATCACTATTAGTTACAGTGTGACCTACTGTACCTGCTACTGAGTTGGTAGCGTTAGCAGCGGCAAAGTTATAATAGTTACCGATCATGTAGTAACCTTGTCCGCCGCAGTTGGTGTCTTGAGTGGAACAATTAGCAAATGTGTCACCGTTCGCGTACCATTGGTTATCTGGATTTGGAGTATCTAGTATTTTTGGTATCATGTAGCGGTAGCCTGGGTTATCAGAATATGGGGTATCATTATCGTTGGTCCAGCCACTAGCAAAGCCAGTATTTGTTTGCCCCCCGCAGCCGGTGTCGGCACTATCTTGTGATGAACAGGTGGTGATGTTGCCATAGCCAGTAGAATCTATGGTAGAGCGAGTTGGGGTCCAGGTAATCTTGTTGTCTACTAGGCTATAACCAGTATCAGAATTTACCGGGGTATTTGGATTAATGTTGGTATTATCTGAATTAAGAGCAACGCTACCTAGGTCCAAGTCTAGATTCTGGGTCATCCAGCATTTACCATCCATGAGTTTGGCTACCCAATAGACTTTGCTATCGCGAATATCTATAAGTTGGGCTTGGGGAGTGGAGGCAGCATCTGCGGTGAGTGGAGTAGTAACTTTATTACATATCGCAGCATTCATGTCTTGCATAGCGAAGTAGGAGGTGCCACTTACACGAGATTTGCCAGCAAGTTGGAAAGCATCGTCAAAAGTGAAGCCAGTAGCGGTATTAGAGCTTGGATGGACCATGGTGTATTTGACTTGGCCTACATAAGTATCAGAAGATTGTATAGCAGCTACTTTGGCGGCATAGGTAGTATTAACGATAGAAGCAGTAGCAAGGGTAGTACCAGTAGCGGCAGGGAAAGAGGCTACTTTGGTATAGGTAGTAGGTACGGCTAGGTAGTTAGAGAAGCCATTTTCTATAGTTGGTTTCATAGTAGAGATGACTTCACTATTATCTTGGAGTGACATAGACCAGATAGATTTTGTTGCATTATCACCAGTATTACGATCTGCCCAATCGGCGGTGGAGATGGTAAGGCCAGTAGATAGACCTACAAGATCTGTACGACCTAGTTCACCGGCAGTATTATGTGGGTCACTAGTAGTACCAGAATAGCCAATAGCATATATAGCATAGCCATTATTATCGTTACATAATGTAGTAAGTCTAGTGATGCCTATACCAGTACGTTCTTGACCATTGATAAGGCTTACTGTATGTTCATCACCTTCGTTAATAACACCATTCATAGTACAGGTGTCTGCTACGTGGAGAGAAACATCACTAGTGGTAGCATTAGCACCGAGTGGGATGTGGGATAAAAAATACCCAGCTATTAGCGTTACTGCTAACATACTGAGTGGGATTAATAATATTTTGTGTTTTGCGAATTTGATGCTACGCATGACTTGTACCTCACTTGTTATTGTTTATAATTGCGTGGCGCCGTTTTTGTAACTAGGGTCCCATACAAAAACGGCACCATTAGGCTGTAATCGTCCAATTAATCGCACCAAACGGTTCGACTTTTAGACACCTAATGATGCCGTCTTCGAAGTCGAAAACAAATTCGCTTGGTGCTTGATGATAAATTGAACGATTACTCTCTCATTATAACATGCTTTTGTGATTTTGTGCGAAAAAATAATAGAATAACAAAGAACGAAATCGTGAAGATTAAACGCGTGACGATGCTTTGTGGATTGAGCTTTGTAATTGTGTGGGAGTTTGATATAATTGTAGTAGGTATAGTGAAAATCCTTCTAAAATATTAGCTAATACGTATTCTTGACAATATGGGATATATCCCATATAATAGAGATACGATAGAAAGGATAAAATGCCAACTATCAGTTACTTTTACGGAATTATTATATTGATGCGACTTAGCGGGATGGAACATAATCCGCCACATATTCATGCGATAATGCAGGATAGTCATGCGACATTTGCGATTAGGAATGGTGAGATTATGGAGGGAGAATTTCCGAAAAAGGCGGAAAAGCTCGTAAAAGAATTTATAACTAAATATCAAAAAGAATTAATGGAGATGTGGGAGACGGGTAAATACCGTAAATTACCACCAATTAGATAAATGACGTGCAGAGCTGTACAACTTATATTTCGAGAGGGGGCGGAGTTTGACTTGGTTTTTGAAGATGGCGTGGTGAGGCGAATGGATATGGCGCAACTTTTTGGTAGATATCCAGTATATAGTAGATTGGGCGATCGTGATTTCTTTATGACTGGTGCGCTTGATGCAAGCGGTGTGCATTGGGACGATATGATTGACATAGATGCTGGTTACGTTTACGAGCACGGAAAAGATATTAGTAAAAATGTGTTTCCGGCACAAATATCCGCAGTGGCGCAAATTGCTCGGGTGCTAACTTTTGCGCGGGAGTACCGTGGGCTGTCGCAAAAACAGCTTGCCGAAAAGACTGGAATACATCAGGCAGACATTTCGCGAATTGAGCGGGGGCTGGCTAACCCTACTGCGGCTACACTAGATAAACTAGCAGATGCATTGGGTGCGAAATTGAAAATAGAGTTTGAGCTGAAAAATGTTGGGGTGAATTGATTATAAATAGCCATTGACCTTTGATATTTAAAAAATGGTCATTAAATAAGGGAGGTATATGTTTTATTCCCGAAATGGTGGTTGATGTTTGCGGCAATATCCTCTCTTAATACGCCCACACCTATGGCTATTATAGCATTTTATGGCGGGAGGTATTGCGAAAATGGGGGAAATGGTGTATAGTGGGGGTATTATATTGTAAGCGAGGACTATTTATGAGTGCGAAAATTACGAAAGCGATTATTCCGGTGGCTGGATGGGGGACGCGGCGGCTTCCGATAACTAAGGTCGTCGAAAAATCGATGTTGCCAGTGGGGAATAGACCGCTAGTAGATTATTCGGTACAGGAATTGATAAAGGCTGGTGTGAAAGATATATATATGGTGGTATCCAATGTGGAGCCGTGTCAGGTGCGGGCGTTTTACCGGGATAATTTGGCGCTTAATTTGTACTTAAAAGAACGCGGCAAGGAAGATAAATTGGAAAAAGCCAAGACTTTGCCGGATGATGTGAAAATACATTATATTGCGCAAGATCCATCGGCAAAATATGGTACGGCGGTGCCTATTGCGATGGTGGTAGAGGAGTTTAAGATAGACGAGCCGGTGCTGGTATTTATGGGCGATGATTTTATTTGGAATCCGGGTGGCGAATCGGCGGCGGAGGCACTAATAAAAGCAGCAGCAGGGGGCGAATCGGCAATACTGGGGGTAGAAATTGACCCGAAGGATGTTGAAAAATACGGGGTATTTGAGGTAGAAGACGGTAATTTGAAGCGCGTAGTGGAGAAGCCGAGCGTGAGCGAGGCGCCGTCTAACTTGATTAATGTGTCTAAATATGTGATGACACCAGAACTTTTGCAGCGGATAGTAAAATATGTAAACGAAAATGATTTTGGGCCAACAGAGCAAGAATACATGGTAACAGACCCGATAGATGACTTTATTCGTGATGGTGGGGTAATGAAAGTAGCATCGACAGGAGGTGAATATTTGGATGGTGGTTCGGTAGAGGGGTGGATTCACGCAAACAACGTGGTGTGTGGATTTTAGCACTCTTGACAGTTGAGTGCTAATCGTGTAGAATGGTAATATGCAAGAAGAATTTAGTGAAATAATGAATCATCTGTCCGAAAATGGGCGCTTTGCGCTTCAGAAAGCGGATTATTATAGTAAGAGATACAATAACGGATACATGGGGACTGAACATCTGCTAATGGGGTTGCTTGCGATGGACACGTGCACGGCGGCGACGATACTGAGGCAATCTGGTGTAACAATAGACGAGGTGGAAAAAGCACTGAATAAGGTTGCGGTAGAAGTGCCTGGTAGTAATATGGCGATGATGTCGCTTTCTGAAGCGGTGATTTTGACTTATCGGATGGCGCAAAGTTATGTCAATGAGCAGGGGTTAAGCGTGATAGGAACTGAGCATGTATTATACGCGCTTCTTAGTCAACCTAATTCGCGGGCGTCGCTGATCCTTACGGGGCTTAAAGTTGATACCGAGCAGGTGCTTGACACGATTGAGGCTTTGGTTGAGGAACAAACCAAAGATGAGCAGATAAAAGCCGAAAAAGCCAAGTATGTGAAGAACTCTGGGCTTAAGTTTTTGAAAAAATATGGTAAAGATTTGACTGAGGAGGCGCGTGAGGGGCGGCTGGATACGGTGATAGGCCGCGAGAATGAGATAGAACGCGTAATAACCGTGCTGAGTCGGCGTACGAAATCTAATCCAGTCCTCATCGGCGAAGCTGGGGTGGGTAAAACTGCTATAGTAGAGGGGCTGGCTACGCGCATCGCCAAGACGGAAGTGCCGGGCGGATTGATTGGCAAGCATATTTATCAAGTGGACCTTTCTAGCGTGGTGGCTGGGACGAAATTCCGTGGAGAATTTGAGGAACGCATAAAGGGGATTATTGATGAAGCGGTGGAAGATGATACGGTGCTGCTGTTTATTGATGAGATACATTTGCTGTGTGGGGCGGGCTCTGGCGAAGGGTCGATGGATGCGGCGAATATTTTGAAGCCGGCGCTGGCGCGAAATAAAATTAACCTCATTGGCGCAACTACTTTGGATGAATATCGCAAGACGATTGAAAAAGATAAGGCGCTAAGCCGTAGATTCCAGACGGTGATGGTGGAGGAGCCATCGGCAGCGGTGACGCTTCGTATTGTGAAGGGGATTAAAGGTCATTACGAGAAGCACCATGGGGTGCAGATTCCGGACGAAACGATAGAAACTGCCATTACGATGAGCCAGCGATATATTAATGATAGGTTTATGCCGGATAAGGTAATAGATATTATTGATGAGGCGAGTGCGATCGCAAAAGTGGCGGCTGATAAGAAGGGTGGTGGTAAGTATAAGAAAATGAAAATTAAGAAAACCACCTTGGAAGAGAAGATTCTTGAAGCGGCAGATGCGGAAGATTTTGAAAAAGCGGCAGCGTATAAGACGGAACTTGCGAAACTTGACCAAGAGATTAAGAAGTTTGAAAAATCCGGTGCGGCTAAGGATATTTGTCCGGTGCTCACGGAGGAGAATTTGGCGATGGCGGTGTCACTTAAAACTGGAATACCGGTTTCTAAGGTGCATGGCAGCGAAATGAAAATGCTAATGGGGCTAGAAGATGAACTTAAAAAGAATATTATTGGGCAAGATGAAGCGGTAACGGCAGTGGCGAAGGCGATACGTAGGGGGCGTAGCGGAATTACTGACCCACGGCGACCAATAGGCTCTTTCCTCTTTATGGGGCCGACTGGTGTAGGTAAGACGGAACTGGCGAGAGTGATAGCTAGGGAAGTGTTTGGCGGGGAAAATGCGCTGGTAAAAATAGACATGAGCGAGTTTGGTGAAAAACACAATGTGTCGCGGCTGGTAGGGGCGCCAGCGGGGTATGTTGGCTATGATGATGGCGGTAAACTGACTGAGGCGGTGCGTCGTAAGCCGTATTCGGTGATATTATTTGACGAGATAGAAGAGGCGCATCCGGATGTATTTAACTTGTTGCTGCAAATATTGGAGGATGGTGTGTTGACGGATGGGCAAGGAAACAAGATAAAGTTTAATAATACTATCGTGATACTTACATCAAACTTGGGGTCGGCGGATATGTATCGCGAGAGTGAACTTGGGTTTACGGCTAAGACTGCCAAAGACAAGAAGGCCTTGGCGGAGGAATACGAGGAAAATAAATCCTACGCAATGAAAGCGCTGCGCAAAGTGATGCGACCGGAGCTTATAAATAGGCTGGATTCGATACTGGTGTTCCATGCTTTGACTAGGCATGATGTGGAGCAAATATTTGATAATCTGATAAATGATTTGAAGAAACGGTTAGCTACGAAAGGGATTGGACTCAAAGTGTCGGATGCGGCAAAAGCGTATTTGATAGATAAGGGTTATGATCCGAAAAATGGAGCAAGGCCACTACGCAGGTGCATTGAGGATGAAGTGGAATCACTACTTTCTGAAGCGATTATTGCCGAAGATTATGTGAAAGGCGATATACCTACGGTAGATCTTGTGGATGGCAAGATAAAGTTAATAAAGGAGAAATAATGAAGGATTATCTAGTACCAACAGTAGTAGAAGAAACTAATAAAGGCGAGCGGGCATATGACATATACTCGCGCCTCTTAAATGACCGGATCGTGTTCCTGGGCGAGGAGGTAAATGCGCATACCGCCAATTTGGTGGTGGCACAGCTACTTTATCTCGCGCACGAGGACCCGAAGAAGCCAATTAAACTTTACATTAACTCGCCTGGTGGGAGCGTGTATGATGGATTGGCGATAATTGATACAATGAATTACATTGAGCCGGATGTGGAGACAATAGGTATAGGTTTGCAAGCTTCCATGGGGGCGATGTTGTTGTCGTCTGGAGCTCGGGGCAAGCGGTACTGTTTACCAAATGCACGGGTGATGATACATCAGCCGTCGTCTGGCACTGAGGGCAAAATTACTGATCAAGAGATTATGCTGCGCGAGGGAGTGTTCCTCAAGAAGCGTCTGGCAGAGATTTTTGCGGCGAATACTGGTAAGAGCCTAGCGCAAGTAGAAAAGGACATGGATCGGGATAACTGGATGAGCGCGGAGGAAGCGCTGGAATATGGTATTATTGACGAAATAATAAAATAATACTATAATCGAATTATGAATAAAAAGATTTCGATTGTTATTAGTGTAATGGCGCTTGTGGTGATGGTGGGGATGCTGGTGGGGGTGGGTAACATGACTGTTGAGACAACACGAGATCTTGGGGTGGCACTTACGAAAAGTGATACGACGATAGCGAAGAAAGGGGTTGACACTGAGGCGGAGGCCGCTAAAGCGTTAGAAAGAGCAAATGCTACTGCAGAAGCAGCATACGAAATGGGTGGTGATACGCTTATAGCATATGAACGGACTGGCTACACGCAGCCACTTGGCGAAAGTACTGTAGTGTGGGGGAATAGAAGCCAAGATTTGGCAGGGATTGTAGCGGTAGAAGTTGTGAGTATGGGGGCGCTGGCTTTAGTGGTAGTATTAATCGCGTCACGGATTATAAGACGCGCGATGACGCATAAAGAATAGTGCTGGGCGAATTGACTGGGGCGGTGGTAGCTTGGTGGAGCAGTGCTGCACTATTTGACTGGGGCGGTAATGTTGGCTGGGCGACCGTAATCTGGTAGGATAATCTTATGTTTGACGCCGTGGTGGTCGTAAAGAGGGATATTAAGCTCGTGCGCTAAAGTGTTGACGATGGCGGCGCCAATGCGAAGCCCTGTAAAGGAGCCGGGGCCACACATAAAAGTGATGCTTGTGATATCTTGCCAGGTGAGATTATTCTCTAGTAATTTGTCGCGAATGAAACCTAGAAGACTTTCGGCTAGGTCGTGGCCGGAGTGCCACTCGTAAGTAGTATCGCCAAGTTTTAGTATGGTAACGGGAGTAGATGTATCGAGATAGAGTTTCATGATATAATATTATCATGAATATTAAATCCGAACAAGAGATGATTGAATGTGGTCAGAAACTGGCGAGCAGGTTGGTTAACGGGGGGGTAATTGAATTAATTGGTGATGTGGGGGTTGGCAAGACGACTTTAACGCGTGGCATTGCGAAGGGCTTGGGTGTCAAAGAACCGGTAACAAGCCCAAGCTTTACGATTTCAAAGTCATATGCTTGCGGTGATGGACGGACGCTCACGCACTATGATTTCTATCGGTTGGGTGATCCTGGCATTATGATGGAGGATTTGAGCGAAAAAATAAAAGATCCGGCTCAAGTGATAGTGATTGAATGGGGCGAATCAGTTGCTGGTGTATTGCCAGATGAGCGTCAAAAAGTTAGTATAGTGTATAACAATGATGGGACAAGAAAGGTAATAGTACAATGAAGGTATATATATCTGGAATAAGTGGTACTGGAATGGGGCCGCTAGCTTTGGTGGCGAAAAATGCAGGTATAGATGTATGTGGGTCGGACCTCAGTAAGGGGGCGATTTATGACGAGCTGGTGAAAGCGGGAATAGATGTATATATAGGTGAGCAGGATGGGAAGTTTTTGAATGAGCATCTTGATGGGCTAGATTGGTTTGTGTATACGTCGGCGCTCGGCGAGGATAATCCAGAACTCGTACGGGCACGGGAGGCGGGGGTAAAATGTACGAAGCGAGATGATTTTACGGCGTATTTGGTGGATAAATTGGGGCTTAAGATGGTGGCGGTGGCGGGGACGCACGGAAAGACTACTACTACTTCTATGATAGTGTGGGCATGCCTTAGGCTAGGACTTCCGGCGGCATATGTGGTGGGTACAACGCTGGGGTTTGCAAGTTCTGGAGCATACCGTGAGGGGGATAAATATTTTGTATATGAAGCGGATGAGTATGACAGGAATTTTTTGAAATATCATCCGTGGCTCGCGGCGATTACGACGGTGAGTTATGATCATCCAGATATTTATAAAGATGTGGAAGAATATGCGGCGGCTTTTAGACAGTTTGAGGGGCAGAGCGAGATAGTGGTGCGGGGTGAAGATGCTTTTGGTGCGGAGGAGTTTGAGCTTGCGGGTGAGGCGCGACGGCGGGATGCGGCATTGGCGTGTGAGGCGATAATGCGAATGGCGCCTGGTATGGATCGTACAGAAGTGGTGCGAGTGCTTAATGATTTCCCTGGGGTAGGGCGGAGGTTTGAGAAGATAGCAGAGAGGGTATATACGGACTACGCACATCATCCGGAGGAGATTGCGGCGACACTTAAAGTGGCGCGCGACCAAGTGGTGAAAGACGGGTTGCGCGGCGTGGTGGTGGTGTATCAACCGCATCAAAACGTGCGGCAGTATGAAGTGCGGGACGGGTATCAATATGCTTTTGTGGGGGTGGATAAGATTTTTTGGTTGCCGACGTATTTAACACGCGAAGATCCGGCGCTTGCGGTGCTGACGCCAGAAGAATTGGCAGAAAATGTGTCGGTGGGTGCGATTATTAGTTTTGCGGAGGTAGGGGAAGAGCTTGCGGAGAAGCTGAAGGAGTTTCGTGCTAAAGGCTATATGATACTTCTGATGACGGCTGGCCCGGCGGATGCGTGGTATAGAAATATAGACTGGGGCGAGGTTGAGGATTTTTGAAATCGCCCGTTTCGTGCAAAAATTTGTAAATGTGATGAAACTTTATAAAGTTTGGCAGGGTTTATAAAGTTTCGATGTTCGGTGGAAAATGTGGGTGGATTTTTGATGGTGATTGTGGTAAGATAGTAATATGGCGGATGGTAATACGACCAACAATAACAGATTGAGCGGTAGCGATGCGGCGGGTGCTGGCGGTGATTTGGCGGCCAGTAATGTGGCAGATAATGATGACGTAGTGCGGCGGCTGGCAGAGAGTGAGCGCGCGAGGCAGATTTTGTATGAGCAGGCGACTTCGGCAAATAAGACACTGAATAAATTGGCGGAAAATAGCCGCGTGCGTAATGAGCTAAGAAATAAGATTGATACGATAGTCGATAGGCAAGAGGAAAGAGGTGTGGTGGGCGTTGCCGGTAGTGCAACTAGCACTGGTGCTAATGTGACTAGTACTAGTGGCGTGGCTAATGTTGATGGCGTGGCGAATAAGAATACATCCCAAAATGACGCGACTTCTGTAGCGAAAGGTGATATTGCCTTACCTAAGGGACGACGAGAAAACCGGAAGAGACTCTGGATAATACTAGGCGCCGTGGCGGCGGTAGTGGTAATAGGGGTGGTGACTGCGGTGGTGGTGATAAATATGAACAGTGGGGGGACGGGAAGCTGTGATAAGCAGGAACAGGTAACGGTGGAAGACAATACAAATATCGCCAGTGAATGTATGGTGGGCGAACAATCCGAGGCCGTATGTGGTGAATATAAAGCGCAACTATTAAGAACTGCTAATGATTCAGACAATGAAGACGATAGGGTGTCTGCCGCGTTGGAGCTGACTGGCATATATGCTTTTGATGATAGCAAAAAAGCAACCCAGTATTTGACGAACTTTTATATGAAAAATCAAGATCTTAGTGATATAAATACGTATTATGTTTTGAGCAATCTATTAAGTTTATATAGTGATAGCGATGAGGATGTAGAACAAAAGATATCTATACTGGAAACACTTTTAAAGCTACCCGTCGATATGGAGCTACCATATGAAGACTGGAGTGGGGTTGTTAGACCGATGTATGAAGAACAGCTTAAGGTCTATATGAGTATTGGGAGTGAACAATGAAGATGAAAAAGAACTTAGCGAAACATAAAATGATATTTCTTGCTATCATGATTTTTAGCTTGGCGTCTGCTTGTTTTTTGTGCAACGCTGAAGTCTACGCAGCTACTATATACAATTGGGCTACTGGAGGGTATAACGCAAACGTTAGCGGCACTTCTGGAAAAACCCATTTTGACTGTTATTCGGCTACGCGATGTCCGAGGTGGATAAAGGTGCCTAAGAGCGTATATCAAAGCATCCTGAATAGTGGTAATGAGAGGGTGGTTGGATCATATGGAGCGTTGCCGGATTGCGCGAATGATCCAGACGTTGTGATAGCTGGCAACCAAAATCAAGATGGCTATGTTCAGATTTACAATTTAACTAGCCCGACAGTAAACCCTACTAAAATATCTAAAACATATGCTAGTGTTGCTAGTTCGGATACAAGTGTGGTAACTCGTAATTTTTTTGGAGAAGAGAATTCTTCCGGAGTTACGGATGATAATGGACGTATTATGACATACAATGAAATACTCAACGAGGTGATAAAAGCGTCTGGGAAATCAGAAAAGAACTTGGCAGTATTTTGTGCTTCTATGGTTGAAGACACGAAAGAATATTATTCAGAATCTAACGTCTCTATTGGCGATGGCAGTGTATTTGCTATGACAAAAACGAGAGGGGAACAATATACTACAGACCCGTATGCAATGGCAGAAATTAATGGGCAGGAGGCTATAATTACCTTTTCTCATAATGTATATACTAAGACGGAAGCCAGTAATGTGAGTTGGTATATAACAAAGGACGGGCTCGAAAATAATAATTCATATAGTATCGAGGAGGTGACGAGTGGTAGTGGAATTGGTAATGGCCCTAGTCCGGTTGACTTTAATAACAGGGTTGGCACTACGGTGGGGTATTTATACACGGCCAGTGATAGTAATCGACCTGGATACAATGGTGGAAGAAATTATATATCGCGTAGTCAGTATAAGATTACGTTTAAAGAGGATGGTGAATATACGTTTTGTCAAGGAATTGGGTTTAGCAATGGAGTGTACCTTACGAAGGCATGTGCGAAGCTCAAAGTGGGCGTAAAGTTTTATGCAAAATCTAATATTTCAGATTCAGTTAGTCAAAATACAACAGGAATAACAACTGGGGAAATGAAGACTGTTTGGCTAAGTGACAAGAATGTGGTTTTGGATTCCATGAACGGAATGGGTCAAGAACCGGAATACTTGACTTTTTCACACGATGCGTATGCTTCTGAGCCTGTAGAAAATATTAGCTGGAAAGTTGGCCAGGAATTCGATTCAAAGGCGCTTGGTTATACAATTTCGCGTATTTACTATGGCGTAGGTGATAACCCTACCAACTTGAGTGAGGCGGATGGTGCGTACTATACGGATACTAATAAAATGGGCTATGATACATATGGTTTTCATCTGATAGCTGAGGGATACGCTATTACTTTCAAAAATGCTGGAACATATACTTTTTGCGAGACGATGTCAGTGAATAATGATAGTCCTTATACAAGAGTGTGTGCAAAGTATATTGTAAGTAAGACATCGACGCCGTCGGGAATTATAGTTACGGATGCATGTAAACAATGGGAGTCTGAGTATCTTATAATGGGAACCACTAATGTACTGTCTAAGATAATAAATCCAAGAATAAAAAATGGAAATTATACTGGATGGCAGGATCATACTTATGCAAGGCCGGATGATAATGTGGAATGGAGAAATTGTTATTTCCCTGGTGCGCAATACTATGCGACTGCTTTACTTGCCGAGCTGCCGGCTAAATTCGGTGCTGATGGATACGAGGCGGTAGATGTAGAAGGCGTATGCTATAATTCGTACATTAATAAAAAATGGTTTATGAATATACTCGGTGATGCGTGGACTAGTAAGATAATGTTGAAAACGTATAATAAAAGTTCACCGTATGGTCTCAATGACCTTTCTGGGAAACCTGCGGTAGGTAAGGACAGGTACGAGAAGACTTATTCTTATACGAAGGGTGATACGGCAACGAAATCGGTGGGCAGTAATTTGAAGATTAATAGGACTACTGATTTAGCCCAGACTTATAATGAGGAAATTCGCACTGTGGGTGGACCAACATGGACTTATGTTGATACCTCTAACTATCATAGTTGGTCTGCATATTGTTGTATAAGTGGATGCGGTTGCAGTTGTTGTAAAGAATGCTGTTGTCCAACTTATTCATGGGTAACGCATGTGCACAAAAACAACCCTTGGACAATAGGCAATTATAATAATAATGAGAAAAAAGATGATTCGCAGGTCACTATTCCTTATAATTTTATAAATTCAGCGAGTTTTGAGATATCCACTAATAATGAGCTTGACGTCGTGTACGCTGGTGGTACTATATCCGTGACGAATAGCACCGTAGAAGTAAATAAACGCACGAATTACGTAGTGGATGATTCTTATACGACGAGGGTCGATGATGCGGAAGTGAGATTGGTTGCCTATGTGTCGGACAAGCCAGCATCGCAGCAGCTTGGGGAACAATATCCAACAGATTATAGTGCATCTACAACGGATATCTGTAATAAAGGCTGGCTAGATGAGAAACAATGTATGGAAGTGAAAAAATATAACGGCGGAACGACGAGACTAAACCCTAGCGGTGCTTTGTATGGTTATACTCATAATGATCTGGATTTTGTAAAAAGTTATAATGTGTTTGATGCGAGTGCTGGTGACTATATGTGTTTCGTAATGGCGGTGTTTCCGTGGCGTAGTGGACCGGTCGGGAATGACTATGCTGATAAGATTACCGAAAAGGCTGGAACTGAAAGCAAATGGTTGATTACGGCACCAAAGTGTAAAATTATTGCGAAAAAACCGAGTATGCAGGTGACTGGCGGTAGCGTATACACGAATGGTAATATTACTACATCTGTGAGTGCGAAGAGAAATTTATATGGTCTGACTAATTATGCGCCTTTTAATCCTATTCAAGCATATTTTGGATCCTGGGCGGAAGAGGCTGTAGTAGCGAACGGTGAGGTGCGTAGGTTTGCATCTGGCGCAGCTTTGGGTAAAAATGATAAGAATCTAGCTGGGTACGGCGCTAGTAGTAGTAATTTCTGTACAGGTTGGATACCGCTTAGTTTTGCTAATTATACACTAAACAATTTCTATAGTGGATTATGCAATAGTGTTAGCGGGAACCCAGATACGAATTTTAGCGGTGGGGCGAATATTGCACCGACCTATGTGACAAAAAACCGGGCGGCGTTGGTAGATTATTTCGCGACAGGGAGTGGGGTGCAGAATAATAGCGCGTATTTTAGCATCAACGACACGTGGCTGGGAGAGAGAATACCTAGTGGAACTGGCAAGGATATATGGTATTATAACATTGCTGGAACTGCTAATATTGATGGCGGTACTATCGGTAATAATTCGACGCGAGTAATAAAAGCTAGTGGCGAGGTAAATATCAATAGAAACATAGAATATAATACAGCCTCGATGACTTCGATGAACGAAGTACCGAAGGTGGTGATATATTCGTCGTCGAACATACATATTGCTTGTGGCGTGAGCCGTGTAGATGCGATATTAATTGCTGAGGGCACAGTGTATTCGTGCGATAGTTACACTACGACTGGTGGTAATATTAATAGTCCCGCCCGGTCAAATAGTCAACTAGTTATTAATGGTGTAGTGATTGCAAATAAGGTAGAATTCGCACGGACATATGGCAATGCGGCGGGGCAGTATTCTGGCACGCCGGCGGAGGTGATTAACTACGATACGTCGAGCTTGATATGGAGTAGATCGATGGCAGGTGCGGCAGAATCGGACACGCTTACAACTGTATATACGCGCGAATTATCACCGAGGTATTAGTGTGATATAATAATATATATGAAGAGTAGGAGTCAGTTTGTTTGCCAACAGTGCGGTGCGTCATATGTAAAATGGGTAGGGCAATGTGGTAATTGTGGTGCGTGGAATTCGCTGGTAGAACAGGTGGTAGAGCCGGAACTCGGCAAGAAGTCTGCCATAGAAAAGGGCAAGGCGAGCGGCAAGAAGTTGGAATTCGTAAAACTATCCAGCGTGGTGCCGAGTGATGCAAAAGCAAGACTTGTGACTGAGTTTGAAGATCTAAATATGGTGCTGGGTGGTGGAATATTGATGGGCAGCGTATCGCTTCTTGCTGGACAGCCTGGAATAGGAAAGTCAACGCTACTTATGCAAATATGTGCCGAAGTGGCAAAAAATCACGATGTATTATACGTATCTGGTGAGGAGAGCGCTGGACAGGTGAAGCTTCGTGCGGAAAGGTTGGGTGCCAATAGTGATCGGCTAAACTTTGCGGCATCTACATCGGGCAACGATATTGCGAAAACGATTGAAAGTGGCGAATTTGATCTCGTGATAGTAGATTCAATACAAACTCTCGCGATGGATGAGATTTCGTCGGCACCGGGTACGGTGTCGCAGGTAACGAACTGTGGTAACTTAATAATTCGTGCAGCTAAGGCGACAGATACGGCAGTAGTGATAGTGGGGCACGTGACGAAAGACGGAACTTTGGCCGGGCCAAAAGTGCTAGAGCATTTGGTGGATGTGGTGTTAAATTTTGAGGGAGATAGATATGGTGGATTTAAAACGGTGCGGGCGGTGAAGAATCGGTTTGGTTCTACAAACGAAGTGGCAATTTTTGAGATGATGGGTACTGGGTTAAAGGAAGTAAAAAATCCGTCGGCGGCACTACTTGCGGAGCGGACAAACACGGATGGCTCGGTAATACTTGCGACACTAGAGGGCAACCGGCCGATATTGGTGGAAATACAGGCGCTCGCTACTACGACTAATTTTGGTTACCCTAAGCGGACGGCGAGCGGGTTTGATATGAATCGGCTAAACTTGCTGATTGCGGTGATTGAGCGACGGACGAAACTCAGGTTATCTGACAAGGATATTTTTATTAACGTAGTGGGCGGGATGAAACTTAATGATTCGGCGGCGGACCTTGCGATATGCATGGCAATCGCTAGCGCGGTGGCGGGGCGCAAGTTGGGTGAAGAATATGTGGTGTTTGGCGAAGTGGGGCTGGGCGGTGAGATACGTTCGGCTTTTCGGGCGGATCAGAGAATTGCTGAGGCAAAAAAGCTTGGGTTTCTACATGCAATAGGACCAGCTACGGTACACGATAAGTTTGTGATCCCGGCGAGGGATTTGCGTGAAACTTTAATAAGGTATGTAAAATGAGAATACTGGGAATTGACCCGGGGCTAGGGATTTGTGGGTTTGGGCTGATAGAAACATCGACCAGGGCTAGTGCGAGAGTGCTAGATTATGGTGCGGTGACGACTAGGCCTGGCGTGCCGGTGCCGGAAAGACTGAAGGAATTGTACGAATCGCTACTAATTGTATTTGACGAAAGTAAACCGGACGTAGTAGGGATAGAGAAATTGTTTTTTTCGAAAAATATCACTACGGGGATTGCGGTGGCGGAAGCGCGTGGAGTAATACTGCTTGTGGCGGCGCAAAAGAATGTGCCGATACGAGAGTACACGCCAAATCAAATTAAAATTTCGTTAACGGGGTATGGCGCAGCAAATAAGACGCAGATGGAGGAAATGGTGCGGGTGCATCTTGGACTAAAACAAAAACCCAAGCCAGACGATGCAGCGGATGCTCTGGCGGCGGCGATAACTTGTGGATTTTTGTATCGCGAAGATGATATAATAGAACTAGATAAGTTTTCTAATACTGGGAGGTACTGATGATTGGGCATTTACGCGGGGTGGTTTCAGAAAAATTTGGCATGAACGGGGTGATCGTGGATGTACAAGGGGTAGGATATGAGATAACCGTGCCGACGCCGGATTATGAGATGGCGCTGCTTAATGAGGAGCGAAAGTTTTATACTTACCACGCGGTGAGGGAGAATGCGGAGGAGCTGTATGGGTTTTCTTCGCTCGCGGCCAAGCGGATTTTTGAGCTGCTGATTAGTGTACAAGGGGTGGGGCCAAAGGCAGCGATTGCGATTTTGTCTTTGGCGGAGGCGGAAGAAGTGCGCAATGCGATAGCAAACGGCGATACGGCGTTTATATCAAAAGCGGCGGGGGTAGGAAAGAAGTCTGCCGAGCGGGTGGTATTGAATTTGTCCGACAAGGTAGGTACGCCATCGCGCTATGGGGCAAGCGAGGTGAAATATGGCAAGGCGGTGAGTTCGGAGCCAGACGAGGCACTGGATGCTTTGATTGCGCTAGGGTTCCCACTTAAAGAAGCGGCAGCGGCGCTTGAGAGTGTGGATGAGAGCTTACCGGTAGAAGAACGTATTAAATTAGCCTTGAAAAAATAGAAAAGGTGTGGTATAATTGATTGTAATTGTATAATATAAAGGTTAAATATGAGTTTTTCTATTCTAAAACAGATCGGTGATGCACAGAAAAAGAAAGCTGTGGTGGATGTGCGCTCTGGTGATACCGTAAAAGTCACCCAGAAAATTAAGGAAGGTAATAAGTTCCGCTCGCAGACTTTTGAGGGTGTGGTAATCCGTGTGGATCGCAAGGAATCACATACTGCACGTATAGTAGTGCGTAAGGTGACTTCTGGTGTAGGTGTAGAGAAATCTTATCTTATCCACTCACCGCTTGTAGAGAAAATTGAAGTAACTAAGCGTTCTAAGGTACGTCGCAATAATTTGACCTACCTACGCGAGCGTAGTGGTAAGTCGGCTCGTCTTGCTAGTCGTGATTTTGACCGTGCATCGGTAAATGACGTGACGGTAAAGGAAGAAGCTACGCCAGTAGAAGAAGTGGCCGAAGTGGAAGTAGTGGAAACTACTGAGCCGGCAGAGGCTGAGACTACTGCGGAAGAGAAAACTGAAGCTTAATGGCGATTCTAGGAATAGATGAAGTTGGACGCGGACCCCTTGCGGGTCCGCTTGTTGTGGGAGCAGTGGTATTGCCAGATAAAAAGCCGGAATGGGTGGGGGAACTGCGTGATTCGAAGAAACTGGCGGCGAAGAAACGGGAGAAGCTGGCGGCGATAATAGAACAAGAGGCTCCAGCTTACGGGCTGGGCTGGGTAACGCCAGTGGAAATAGACGAGCTTGGGATGAGCGAGGCGCTGAGGATTGCAACGCGTAGAGCTGTACTTGAAGTGCAGGGTAAGAAGGTGGCGTTTTCGCAAGTAATTATTGATGGGAAAACGAATTTCCTCATTGGCACGGCGCTCGCTAAATATACGTCGACGGCGGTAAAGGCGGATGATTTTATTAAGGAAGTGTCGGCGGCGTCGATAGTGGCGAAATGTGCGCGGGATGCGTATATGACTAAAGTGGGGGCGCAGTATGCTGGGTATGGTTTTGAGAAACATATGGGATACGGGACGGCGGCGCATATGGCGGCGATTCGTGAGAAGGGTATTTGCCCAGAGCATAGGAGAAGTTTTGAGCCGATTAAGAGTATGGTTGGGTTTGAGCGTGCGGAATGTGTTGTAAAAAATACAACAATGATTGGAGCGCGTGGGGAAGACGCAGTTTGCGAATATTTAATACGTAATGGTCATGAGATATGTGAGCGGAATTTTAAAACGTATTACTATGAGATAGATATTGTGTCGGTATGTAACGGCGTGATGTATTTTACGGAGGTAAAAACACGCAAAGACGGGCGGCGCGGTGGAGGTATGGCAGCGGTGGACGCGAATAAATTGCAACAAATGAAGTTTGCGGCGGAATGTTTCGTGAAATATCGTGGGTGGAATGGCGATATGATGCTGGCGGCGGCATCGGTGAACGGTAAATACGAAGTCGAAGAGTGGATGCCTATACGTTAAATTTGAACTCTACAACATCGCCATCTTGCATGATGTAGGTTTTGCCCTCGGTGCGGAGTTTGCCGGCTTCTTTTACGGCCTTCTCGGAGCCGAGCTCTTTGAGATTGCTGAAGTTGCAAATGCTTGCGGCAATGAAGCCACGTTGAAAATCTGTATGGATGGTGCCGGCGGCTTCGGGGGCGGTGGAGCCTTTTTTGATGGTCCAGGCGCGGCATTCTTTTTTGCCGGCAGTGAGGAATGACTGAAGACCAAGAGTATCGTAGGCGGCTTTGATGAGTTCTTCTAGGGCGTCGTGTTCTACACCGTAGGATTTTAAGAATTCTTTGCGCTCTTCACGGTTCATATCGGACATCTCTTCTTCGAGCTTGGCATTGACAAAAATAGCTTTTGATGGTGCTACGAGATTTTTGAGGTTGTTTTGTAGAGATTGGTCGGTGAGGCTATTCTCGTCCACATTAAACATGTAGATTACGGGCTTGTCGGTAAGGTAAGGGATGAGATCGTCTGAAGGGTCTTTTTTGCGTTTGGCTTCTATTTTGGCACGAGTTTCTTCGTCGGCGAGTCGCAGTTCGAGATTGATGATGTCGATGTCGTCTTTGGCTTGTTTGATGATGTCGTCTTCTGGTTTGTTGTCGGCACGGATGATGTCGTCGTTTTTGAAGGCGCGGACGACGTGGCAGATGGCTTGACATTCGCGAATGTGGGCGAGGAATTTGTTGCCTAGGCCTTCGCCTTTGGATGCGCCTTGCACCAGGCCGGCAATATCGACAAATTCGACGGTGGCGGGAACTACCTTGTCGGTATCGTACATTTTAGCAAGGTGGTCGAGCCGTTCGTCTGGAACAGGGACAATGCCGACATTCGGCTCGA
>CAZHTQ010000011.1:0-23998 GCA_964535375.1 uncultured Candidatus Saccharibacteria bacterium
CATGTTATAAGAATATCACTGCTCTTTTTGGTTGTCTAATTATTCAACAACGCCGCGATGCATCAACATCAGCGAGTGACGGAGCTTGGGGGGAGTCCCATGCCAGCGCGCATGGGGGAAAATGCGACGACAGGACCCGCTGAGAGGTATTGACTTTTTTACATAAGTGTGCTATAATTAAGTTAACGCTTTATGCGATGCACCTTAAAAGTTTAGCGTTTATTTTAGGGTGTTTCGCTTTATATATATCCCTATCCACAATCATGGACAAATTTTATATAAAGGAGGTCTTCGAAAAATGAAGACGATGAAGAGACTTGCATCCCTGTTCCTGGTCATGGCGACGCTGTTCGCTCTGACCGCCATCCCCACCCGCGCTGCCTCGTATGGTGCGAAGCAGGCCCTCAAAGATGCCGCGAGCATCCTTCGGAACGACCTCGGTCGCGCCGATGATGATGCCGCCGTTCGGGCTCTGTCCGACCAGTGGCAGTTCGAGGACGGAGTACAGCCCCACTACAACGGCTATTACTACTCAGGAATTGACGAGGCATTTTATTATTACGATAGCGCCTCGTCGTGGTATGGCAACAACCACGGCAACAGCTACAGCAACAGCTACAGCAACAACCGTCAACAGGCGGCGTTCCGCGCCTACGACTTGGTGTCGAACTACTATAGCTCGACCCACCCCGTAGTCGTGGCGCTTCTCGACGTCCTTGCCGCCGAATACGGCAAGAGTGCCAACCTGAGTTACCTGTACAGCGCCAAAGACGGCAACTATTACTACTTTGGCGCGTCGGCAACCCGTGGCAACCGCAACGACAACAACAATTATTACGGCAACAACGGAGCCTATTCACAGGGTCTTGTGACCATCAACGGCACCAGCTACTACAACGGGTGGTATAACACCCGCAGCAAGGATGACCGTATCAGTCAAGCAACCTATTCCTACGACGGATTTACTTGGTACCAGTATTACGCGGACAATCGTGAATTCTTCCGCGTATACAATAGCAACCGAGTGATCTGGGCCACCGAGCAGGAGAAAAATAATATTCTCCGCCACGGCACCACCCGCACCGGCTCCTATCTGGTTGCGGGCGACGTTTTCTACGCCTACAACCCGAGCTTGGCCACCAAGTATAATGCCGCCGTTACCAGTACCTACGGTTACCAGTACGGTACCGATGGGTATTGGGACAATGGCCGGTGGATTTCCTACTCCACCGGCACCGGCACCGTCGGCACCACCCGCACCGGCACTACCACAAACACCGGTATCTTCACCAGGGTGAACTACTACAACGGCATGTTCACCGGCGTCGAGCAGTATATCAATACCGCCGATGCCCAGGTTCTGGCGAAGATTCTGGCATCCTACAAACGTGGTGATGCCGATATCCGGCAAGTCGCGGCCATGGGCTGGTCCTTTATGGATTACTGTGGCAGCCGCAGCTATGCCAGTTGCGTGAGTGCGTATCCGGACTATGATCCAAATATCGCGACCACCGACAACTACGGCCGGGATTTGTACAAGCTGGCCTGCGACCTCCTCTTCCGTAAGGAAGCGGAGCGTAACGGCATCACGGATGTCGGCCGCACCCTCCCCAAAGGCTACACTTACCTTTGGGTCGAGGACGGCGTGGTCTACTTCCGCGACCGCGATTGCGGCGCCGACCATAGCCGCGACTTCAGTTTTGCGAACGTCCGCAACCCCTACCCGTCGGTCTAAGAAGCCGGCTCAATATATAAACGCTAACTGCAAAACCCCAGCATCCAGCTGGGGTTTTCTTTATGCAACCAACTTCAAAAACTCCGTTTCGTTCATCCTGGGTATCCCCAGTTTGTCTGCTTTCTCTAGTTTGGATTTCCCAGGCTTTTCACCCACAATGAGTGCCGTCGTCGCCTTAGTCACACTAGAAGTTACCGTTGCTCCACGCTCGCGCAGTTTGTCTTCCGCTTCTTCGCGCCCCATAGAAGCCAAAGTTCCCGTTACAATGTACGATTTTCCCGAGAGCGGCAAATCCGCCACCACTTCCATCAAAGGCCACACCCCCATCTCGCGAAGCTCATTTAAGGTAGCCACATTCCCCTCATCCGCAAACCACGCCATTATCGCCTCTGCCACCACTTCACCTATATCCGGCACCTCCAGCAAATCCCCTTCCGTGGCGTTCATCAGCGCATCTAGCGATCCAAACTTCCGCGCCAAAGTTACCGCTGTGGCAGCCCCCACGTGCCTTATTCCTAGTGCCGTGATAAACTTCGCTAGCCCCGGTCGCCGCGCCGCATTTATCGCCGCCACCAGCTTTTCCGCCGAAATCTCACCAAATCTCTCCAGCTGTGCCACATCACTCGCTTTCAGCCGATACAAATCGGCTATCGACTTCACCATTCTGCTATCTACCAGCGCTTCTACGTTCTTCTCTCCCAGCCCATCAATATTTAGTGCCGGCTTCGATGCGTAATATTCCAGCGCCCGCTTCAGTATCAGATCACCCGTCTCCCCTTTTACTCGGTACACCACCTCACCCTCTGGCCGATAAAACTCAAGTTCCGGATACTGCCGCTTAAGTGCCTTTAGGTAATCAAATTTCTCCGTCCCCTCCGGCCTGAGCGCCACGAGTACCTCTTTTACCTGCGGTATAATATCTCCCGCCTTATAAATAATCACCGTATCACCTATTCTCACGTCTAGCCGCGCAATTTCATCCGCATTGTGTAGCGACGCGTGCTTTACCGTCGTCCCCGCCACCACCACCGGATCAAAAAGCGCCACCGGCGTCGCCGCACCCGTCCGCCCGATCGATATCACAATATCACGCACCACGCTTACTGCTTCTTCCGCCGGAAACTTAAACGCTACCGCCCCACGCGGCGTCTTTCCCACTATCCCAAGTTGGTCATACACCGCCCGATCATTAATTTTTATCACCATCCCATCAGTATTAAATGGCAACCCCCTTCGATATTCATCTAACTCATCGATATAGCGAAAAAGTTCCGCTTTCTCATCTGCCCGCCATACCCTATCTTCACGCGATGTCTGAAACCCAAGCTGCCGCAACTTTTCATATGCCGCACCCCACGTTGGCTCATTCGGCGTTACTAAATCATACGCGATGAACTTAAGCGGCCGGCTCGCCGCCACTTTCGGATCCAATTGCCTAATTGACCCCGCCGCCAGGTTCCGCGGGTTTGCAAACTCCGCTTCCCCAGCCTTCCTCTGCTTCTCATTAATCTCCGCAAAATCCTTCTTAAAAATCACAATTTCACCCCTCACCTCCACTTCAGAAACAACTATGTCCTCTGAGGAATCTTCGCGACCAACGGGGAGCGAGCGAAGCGACTGAGACCCGTAACGACGGGCTCGAAGGAGCGGGTCCGAAGAGGACATGTTGTTTCCAGGATTAAGAGTTAGGGGTATATTTTCAATCGTCTTTACATTCTGCGTCACATCTTCACCCACAAGCCCATCTCCCCTCGTCACTGCCTGATAAAACACCCCATTACGATATTTTAGCGAACATGCCAATCCATCCATCTTGATATCAGTAAAAAACTCCCTTATCACCCCACCCGGCACCAGCTTTTCATTTCTTGCTATCCACTCATTTATTTCCTCGCGCGAGAACACATCCATCAGACTAATCATCCGTTTTTCATGCGCCACCTTCTCAAATTTATCCAGTGCTCGCCCCGCCACACGCTGCGTCGGCGAATCCGGCGTAATTAGCTCCGGGTATTCACTCTCAAGTTCCGCCAGCTCATGCTTCAACGCATCCGCCGCCGCCTCGCTCATAATTGACTCATCTAGCACGTGATAATGATACCGATACTCATTTATCAGTTCGCGGAGTTTCAGCACCCGCTTCTCTACCTCTTCTCTATTCATAATACTATTTTATCATATCTTTGTAGTATAGATACAAATAACTTGCCGCAAATACTACCGTCACATTTAACAACGCCACCACCGCCAACATTATCACTACTGCCGCCCCCACTAGCACCAGCGGCACCATCACTATCACCCACATTACAGCCATCACTACCGCCCCCATCATAAACTTTCCCCAAAACTTCAGCCTATGTCCCTCCATCACATTTGCCGCCAGCGTCACCGCCGTCCATGGCATCAGCCCCGGCGCGCTCACTGCCACCGCCGCCATTATCGTCGGCGCCAGCAAATATCCGCTTATCGCCACCATCAGCAAAGCAAACACTACAAACCCCACCGCATATCCAAAATTCACCAAAAACTCCGTTTCTACCGCCGCCGCATACGCCACTAGCAATAATATCAACGGCACACATTCCACTGCCATCACCACCACCAATACCACTACCGACAAAAACGTCCTCAGAGCATTCGCAAATACCCCACTAATTCCAATTTTCTCTCGCCCCAGCGACTGCCTCACCACATTTATCGTAATCAGCCATGTTGCTGCAAGCATCAAACTTATCACCATCCACGCCGCGTCCCCCACGAGCCACGCAGCCACAGCGCCTATTCCCGCCCCCACCATTAGTAAAGGCACCAGCACCTTCCAGTTAGCAAGCAACAACCTAAAAGTTCTTTTTACCATTTTCTAGTCTGTCAATTCGTTTCTCTAGTGACGGGTGCGTACTAAATATATCATTTAAAAAACCTTTCCTCAAAGGATCATTTATATACATACTCGCCGCCGCCGTATTCTGCGATTTCATTGGTGCCGAGTGCGACTGCAGTTTTTTAAGTGCCGCAATCATCCCCTCCGGATACCTCGTGATATTCACCGCCGACGCATCCGCCAAATATTCTCGTTCACGCGATACCGCCATCTGCGCCACCGCTGCAAGGATCGGCGACAATATCGCCGCCAGCACTATCAGCAAATATCCCATCGGACTGCCTTCATTATCGCGCCGCCGGTTACCATAAAACATCATCCTCATCGCAATATCTGCAATCAACCCTACCACACAAGTAAGTCCAAACACTATCATACTCACCCGTATATCGTAGTTTTTCACATGCGACATCTCATGTGCCATCACCGCAGTCAGTTCCTTGTCGTTCATTATATCAAGCAGTCCCGTCGTTGCCGCCACTACCGCATGTTCCGGGTCGCGCCCGGTCGCAAAAGCATTTGGTGCTGGATCATCTATTATATACACCTTTGGCATCGGCAATCCCGTAGTAATAGAAAGATTTTCCACTATATTATACAGTCTAGCATTTTTCTTTTTGTCAATTTCTTCTGCCCCCGTCATTGTCGTCGCAAGTGACCCTGCCGCAAAATATTGAATTAGCGCATACACCAGCGCCACCACGCTCACCCACACTGCTATCCACGGATCACGGTATACATATGCAAATATCCCCGCTATTGCCGCGATCATCAAAACAAACGCCGCCATTATTACGACCGTTCTGCGTTTGTTCTGTGCTATTTGTTTATACATTATGAACTCCAGGTTATGATTTTATTCACCCCTGTTAAAATGCGTTTTATGTTCTCAAAGTTCCAAATTATGAATTTTAGAACTTCACTTCCGGCGCATTTTCAATCTTCGCGCGCTCGCTCTCGGCCACTTCAAAGTATTCGCGCTTCTTAAAATGCCCAAACATATTGTTGATCAAATTGGTTGGAAAAGTCTTAATCTTGGTGTTAAGTTCCTTAGCCCCAGCATTGTAAAACCTACGCGCCGCCTGGATCTTATCTTCTACATCTTGCAATTGCTCTTGCAATTTCTGAAAATTCGTATTAGCTTTAAGTTCTGGATAAGCCTCAGCTATCGCAAAAATCTTGCCTAGCGCCGACGACATTTCTTTCTCTGCCTCAGCCGCTTGCTTCACCGTCTTGGCGCCCATCACTGCGCTTCGTGCGCTCGTCACCATTTCAAAGGTTTCTTTCTCGTGTTTGGCGTAACCTTTTACCGTTTCTACTACGTTTGGAATCAAATCCGCTCGGTATTTCAGCTGCACCGTGATATCGCTCCATGCCTCGTTCACGCGCTCATTGAGCCCTACCAAACCGTTATACGACGCCACGATCACCGCGATAAGTATCACGATTACCGCCACCACTACTATTGCAATTATGCCACCTGCACCCATTTATTCTCCTTTATTATTTTATTGTTTACAAATGTTCCATACTTACGGTCATCCAAATATAAAAAATGGTGCGAATGAAGAGACTCTAACTCTCGACCTCTTCCTTGGCAAGGAAGCGCTCTAAACAACTGAGCTACATTCGCACGACCGTGCCTTGTAGCACGCACATTTGTAATGTATGTATCTATTATAGCACATATTTTCAAAAAGTGTAAAAAATCATCTCATTATTCATTACAATATTTATTTCCCCAAAAACTTAAAACTATGCTATAATTATAAACGTAAACGTCAAAGGAGCAATCATGGAAATTTTCGGTCAAATACTACTATTACTCTTCGGCTTCGCCATCCTTATCAAGGGTGCCGATTGGCTCGTTGATGGTGCCAGCAGCGTTGCATCCAATTTCAAAGTATCCAAGCAAGTTATTGGCCTCACCATTGTCGCCTTTGGTACTGGCGCTCCAGAGTTTGCCGTTTCCATTTCCTCTATGCTTTCTGGCAATACCGATATGCTCCTCGGCAACGTCCTCGGTAGCAACATCATCAACATTTTACTTCTTATCGGCGTCGCCGCTCTCATTAGCCCTATCAAGATCAACCGCAGCACCATATCAAAAGAGCTTCCTTTACTCCTCCTCACTTCCATCGGGCTAGTCTTCCTCTTTCTTGATGCTTCCATTTCCGGCAGCAGCAACAACCTCATCACCCGTGGCGACGGTCTCGTCCTCATCCTCTTCTTCGCCATTTTCCTCTATTACATCCTCGCTATGATTCGCCGTAGCCGCAGCGAAGCAAAAGTAATCGAGAAACCCAAGTGGAAACTCCCTCTTTCCTTCCTTTTTGTGATTCTAGGACTAGTAGGCGTTGTGGCCGGTAGTCAATTCGTCGTGAGCTCCGCCTCGTTCCTTGCTAGCGTCATCGGCATTTCCGATCGTATTATCGCTCTTACTGTCGTTGCGTTTGGTACCTCTCTCCCAGAGCTCGTTACCACCATCACCGCTGCCCGCCGCCACGAAAACGAGCTCCTCGTCGGCAACATTATCGGTAGCAACATCTTCAATATCTGTATCGTACTTGGGCTTCCGGTTGCTATTTTCGGTGCCGTTGAGCCCAAATCTTTCGAAATGCTAGACGTCATCATGATGGTAGCGAGTGCCGCCCTGCTTTGGTTTGTCGCTCGTAAAGGCAGCCCTATCTCCAAAAAAGAAGGCGCCATTATGCTCCTAGTTTTTGCCGGATATTACGGTTTTATTATATACAATACCGTATCGAGTATGGTATAATAGTAATACCACGTGGTGCTTTGGCGGAGTGGTTACGCAGCGGTCTGCAAAACCGCGTACACCGGTTCAATTCCGGTAGGCACCTCCATTTTTTTATGTCACACAGTTACACCCCCTTAAAACCTACCACTACAATATCAGCCACACCACTCGCTTATGCTTCTTTAGTATCATCCTCCAGTTTCATTAGCCGCTTCCCCGCTTTTGCTAGTCGCCCGGCTTTTTTTATGAGCTCCGTTACTTTCTCGTGTTCGGCTTTCTGTTTCTCCGCATCAAATCCCTCCTGTTGTCGTTTTAGATCACCATAATACCCCGTTCCTCGCGCCGCATTCCAAAAAACATTCTCACTTGGCACATTCTTATAATGCCACGGCTTATTAAACAAATTAAAATGCACTAGCTTCGTCCCTTCGGGTAACTCCGCCATTGGCTCCGCATTCCACTCCGGTCCAAAATGTCGTATTTTCCCCTTTAGTATCACGTTTGCATAATCTTGGTCTGGTGCCACAAGATCTGCATCATACTCTTGTATCAAATCTATCATGGTAGATAAATACTTCATTTTGCGCATCTTCTTCAGGCTCATTAGCATCACCCCGTCGTTCACATACTCTGTATGCGGCACCCCCACCGCCTTTTCTACGTAGTCGCGAAACTCCGATATCACCTCCACTTTTGGATCCACCATAGCAGCAATCACTTCATGCTCATCTAGCTCCATATCAAATAGCTCCCCCACGTCGCCAGTTAATATCGTATCACTATCTATATACACCGCTTTCTCGTATTGCGGAAAAAGTCTCGGAATAAAAAACCTATAATAATATACTGCACTAGAAAAGAAATCCCCTGCCCCCTTTTGCCGCCGCGTACAATACGCTACCAGCGCCCTTAAGTACAAATTATTAGATATCTTCCGAAACTGCACCGCCACGTTCTTAGTTGCAAGGCTCCTCAGCCTCACATAATTATCTAGTGTCAGCCCGTCATGTAGTATTATTACCCGATAATATCGTTTCTTATTAGACTTCATTTCTAGCGAATGAATCGTTGCCGCCGCATATGGCGCATACGCATTATTAATCGTAATAAACACCGGCACCACCTTGGTAAACTTATCAGTTGGCCGCCCCGTTGCAAATATACTCACTTCTTACCTTTCTTTATATATTCAAAATATTCGTATGTACTTTTCTTAGCGTTCTTGCTCATGCTTTCATATGCCTTCTTGGCCAACATGTCCTGATTTTCCACTTCGCTTAGTTTCTTGTCTATTCTAAATGGCCCATCCACATATATTTCCATCCGCGGCAACTCCCGCCCTTCTCTCTTATGATACGTCGTAGTCATCGTGTACACCGGCACATCATTTCGCACTGCATACTTAAAACTCTTCCCGCCTGCCGGGAACTTCCTCACGCCCGTATAATACGGCCACACATGCGCCTCTGGATATATCACTACTACTTTCTTCTGCATGAGCCTCGTGTCCACCGCCTCATTAAACGCCACTTTTTCTTCCAGCGTGCCACCTAGCGGCAACCCGCCTATCATCGGCAAATACTTCCCTATCCCAGGTATTTTAAGATTCACCGGGCTTATTACCGTAAAAATCCTTCTATCCGCCACCACCGCCGGCCCAAATACATCATGAAACGGATTCGTATGCGTCGCATATATCATATATCCCGTTCCCCACGCCTTCTTCAACTTTTCGCGGCCATGGATTTTTATTTGCCAGTAATGCCTTTCATACCACTGCCCAAAAATCCAAAACAGCCGAAACAGTATTGCCGAATACATCCTCACAAATATATTTCGCGGTATGTATTCGTATCCTTCCGGTAACCCCACTTTGATTTTCTTTTCCTGCTCGTCAGTTTTAATCGGATCATCGTCCAGCGAATCATAATAAAAAACCCGCTGAGCTTTAGGAATATCTTTTTGAAATAATTCTGCCTTTGCCATTTTAGTCCTTATTTATAGTATATCACAGATTCCCTTTAAGTTTTTCGTATTCTGCGTAAATATCGTCGTATTCGGTAATTTTGAGTACCGCATGCACCCGCTCCTTGTCATGCGGCTTCACTTTTTGCACATGAAACACCGGCCACCATTTAAAATTATTTGAAAAATGATGCAGCACCGTGTCTTCCCGTGGTTTTTCACCCTGCTCATTATATTTCCGCGGCATCAATTTGCGTTTGTCTATGGCTTTATTTAGTGCCGCCTGGTCCGCCAGCATCATCCACCGCTTCGCGCAAAGTTCCCGCGCGCGCCGAAACATCCCTGTTTTTCGACACTCTTCCATATTAAAAAGCATCACCCCCGAGTTCATATAATCAAAATTAAGTAGCCCGTGGTAATGATAAAAGTTCTTCCCATATATATCTAGCACTCCAGCCGCCTCTATTCCCTCAAGATCCGTATCATAAAACTCGCTTATATCTCCCCGGCACACCACATCATAATCTAAGTAAAGTATTCTGTCGCATCCGTCTAGTTCTGGCATTTTATCAGCATACAGCCTTAGCATAGAGCACGGCGTAAAATACGATCCCATGTTTTTCTTCGGCAAATCCCGCATAAACACGTCTGTTGCATTTATCAAAGTTACACTATTTTTTTTGTTATACTGCTTCACAATCTTATTGAGAAACCCGCTCACACTTTTTTCAAATGGTTTCACTCCCATACAATCTATCGTTGCGATATATATATTATATATACACTCCTTCGGCGTTCTCATCATTAGCGAGAGTATCGATACTAACACCCCGTACTTTATCCCCGCATCCCCGCAATACAAAATATTCATACTACCATTATACCATATATGAGGCTGCTGACCCCAATGGGCGACAAGAAACCCGAAAAGGTCTTGTAATTTTAATTGACTCTCATAGCAAAAACTTCCGAGAAATGAATTCTCGGAAGCTAATGGATTATTGGCTACTCGGTGCGGAGGAGGCAACGGACTGGAAAGCCGTAGTATCTAATATCGCTATCCGCTGGATTAATGCGAGACGAATCGAAACTCAGGTTGTAGCCGCTAGTCGCACCGCTAACAGTACTAGACCACACGATGCTAGCCACCCCGGCAGAGCCCAGCATGCCACCAGTTACGTGACCTGAACGCACGAAGTAAAGAGGTGCCTTACGAATAGCGTTTAAGCCTTGATAGTTAAAGGACGAAATAACATTGTAGTTGGCGGAGCCTAGTAATGTGTTAAATTCGTTATTAGTGGTCTGGTCTATTGGTAGTCTCCAACCTTTGGGACAAATGGAGTCTGGCATAACTTTGTTTTCAACCACATTTGCACTACCACCAAGAGTAGTTTCTACGTTGTTTGTAGCATTGGCAGCAGCGAAGTTATAGTAGTTGCCTACCGAAGTATGACCATCACAGGCTAGACCAAAGCTATTCTTGCTACTGTCGCTAGCGGCAGCTTGGCATTCGGCTAGGCTATTATATATGGTATCGTATGGAGTACTATTCCATGCAGAGCCATCCGCCGCCGTTTTCTCTATTGGCAATATGTATTTGTAACCTGCGTCTACGGAATATGGTGTATAATCATCGTCACTCCATGAGTTAGTTCCGTCTGCAGCCCAACCACCCGTTTGTGTTGGGTATGTATTCATAGTATTGCCGGAAGCATTGATAGTGGAGCGAAGTGGGGTCCAGGTAGCATTAGTATCTAGGTTAGTCCAACCGAGATCAGTATCAGCGTGAGTGAGGGTGGTAGAGGTGCTAAGGTCTAGGTCTAGGTTTTGGGTCATCCACACATTGCCGTCTTTCAGCTTGGTAACGTAGTAGTTCTTGCCATCACGTGCATCTACGAGGATTTCTTCTTGGTGGAGGGCCATAGCATCGGCATCTTTCTGTGAGAAGTTCTGCATGGTGGCGTCAAAGAGACAGCGGACGGCAGAACCAGTTTTTCGTTCTTGACGTACGTATGAATAAATAATATTATTAGTAAATTGCATCACGACAGCCATATATCGATTATTGACGGTAGTAGATGACCAGTATTCCCCAGCGCCACTATGGAAACTCGATGAATAATAATTACCGGACAATATAAAATTCGCTGTAGTGCCTGGCCCTGCTTGGTTATAGAAATTAGGTGTATCCTGAGAAATGTCCGCACTCGACATACCATATGCAACAGCAAGCTGATAAAAATCTGAATTATTAGGTGCGCTCGTTCTCGTCGTAGGTAATTTCCAATTTTTAGGACAAATCGAATATGGAGCATCAGTATTATTGGATGCTACGTTTTCTGCTGACATGGCAGTTGCTGCATTGAAACTATAATAAGAGTAGCAGCCCGAACCGCACGAATCGGTTTTATTTGGACTATTGTACACATAAGCTACAGTGTTATCATTAAAACCGGACTCACTAGATGCCGGGAGAGTATAGTATGGTTCTACGTCATACCCTGCCGGCACGTCTGAGTCACTAGAATAAAGTGGTGTGCCACCATCTAGATCTAGATTCTTGGTCATCCAGTATTTGCCATCAGCGAGTTTGGCTATCGTATATTCTTTGTTGTCACGCCTATCATATAATACCGTAGTGTCACCCACATTCGGCATAGCGGCAGCGAGAGAGGTGCTGGTAGCGTCTTGCATGTAGTAGAGATTGGGTGCAATATTAGTTACTGCCGCAAAAGCAATATTAATGCTATAGCTATCAGACGGCGTAAGGTTATCTAGTTTTACTCCAAAGTTTACTTTGCTTATTTCGCCATTGGTAGTACTGCCGTAAGTACTTACGGGAATATTTACATTTGCTACCATTGGATTATATAGGGCATCTGCTATACTACTGCTGGTGCGTTTGTAGCCCCAGTAGTTATTAGGAAAGTTGGCTTCACTAGTGGCGGCTAGTAGTGTAGGAATAGTATGCCCACTATCCGCTACACTACCAGAGAGGGAAGTAGTAATAGCGGACATAGTAAGAGTATAGCCATTATCGCTATTAGTGTGGACGCGGACATTGACATCGCCAGAATTAAATGCACCATCAGCAGTAGGTGTAATTTCAATACGCGTAGGATCAGCCGTTACATTGCCTTCATTATCCACAAATTCAATACCAAGTGTATTATTATCTTGCACTACTACTTCGTGATTCTCCGTTACAGCACTAGAATTCATAAGAGCATTGCCTACATATATATTAATATATAGAAATGATAAGACCATAAGAAACGAAACAGAAAGTACTAGACGGGTAACACTAAATGACTTAGTCAATAATCCCAACGGGTGTCGGACAGGGCGGGTGGCACTAAATGCTCCACCGAAGGGCCTCCGGAGCGCGGCAGCGCGAGGATGAGCGGCGTCCGCCCGTGGCAGACCATGCGAGGAAGCGAGAGAAAGGTGAGCCTGCTCATCTTTCCGAAGCAACGAGCTATGGACGACGTCAGTCGACGGGCCGGACGAACGCAGCCCGAGGGGGAGCATTAGTGACAGGCCCCGCCGGCAGGACCCGTTGAGTTTATTCTTTAGTTTGTTTTGTATGGCCTTATGCATGGTTTCCTTTCCTCTCTTTTAATCCCAGCATGCCATCAAAATAGGCGCCGCTAGGGAAGACCCGGATTGACTCATTATGAACGTAAAACGTCGATAAAAGACAAACGGACCTAGTGGCGCCTATTTTAACTTCTATCTAAATCTTACGCTGTAATGAATAGTTTTATTAACAACCCGGGTCTTCAATTCGTTTTGTTAATACTACCATTATACCACATTTTTCATTTGCGCAAGCACTTTTCACCACATTTAAAATCAAAAAATGAACCGGAATTCACTCCCTACTCTCCGCACCCTTATATTCCTAACGAGAATATAAGATCTTAGTCAAAAATTGAGTTGGAATTCACTTCCAACTCAATTTTCACACTTGTTTCTTTTGCTAAACTTTTCTTTCCAAAGAAAAGTTTATAGAGAGAATAGGCACAGTACCACGATATTCACTACCGCAATACACGCCACTACGCGGATTCCCCACTTAAACCACGTTGAGTAGTCCACTTTGGCAAGTGCCAACCCACCCATAATCGCGCCACAGGTAGGTGTAATCAGGTTGACTAGCCCGTTTGCCGCCACTATCGTCATGGCCGCCACATTGGTACTGTAACCCAGCGTAGATGCCACCGGCGCAATAATCGGTGTAGAGAGCGTCGCAAGCCCCGAAGACGACGGCACCAATACGGATAGTATAATGTGCAATATATAGTTGAGCGGCACAAACGCCATTTCTGGCAAAGTCGCAAGCGCATTAGCAGCATTTACTACTATATAGTTGTCAAGCGACGTCTGTGACATCAGCACCGACGCGCCACGTGCTACCGCGATCACCAGTACCACCCCCACCATATCGTCTGCGCCGTCAATAAACGCATCTACAAACCCGTGCTCGCCTTGGCGATTTACTATCGCAATAAGTATTGACATTAGCAAGAACCACAGCGCCGCCTCGTAGAACCACCAATTACCAAGTGCTGCGCCAGTCAGCCACCCAGTCCACGAATCAAAGAATGTCACTCCAAACTCGCCCCATGGGATAAAGCCCACTATCATCACTACAAAAGTAATCGCAAAAATCACCAATGTAGCAATCTGCTTACCGGTAAGTCTAACATCCTCATCTTGAGTTTCCATATACTTACCATATTTTTTCTCAGCAGCAGCCTGCTCACGAAGGCTTAAGAAAGTAGAACCCTTGTCACGTTGTACTTTCTTGGCATAGCGCACCGTAAAGAACGCCGATATCGCAAGCGTCGTAAGCCACAACACTACAGCGATTAATATCACCGTTCCCTGGTTGTATTCTATCCCGGCATCCTTCATTGCCGAAATCGCTACGCCTGTCGCAAATGGGTTAATCGTAGAACCCAGCACACCAGAACCAGCACCGAGGAGTATCGTTGCGACCCCCACCAGCGGATCCATTCCTGCCGCAAACATCGTAGCCGCAATCAGTACATAGAACCCTACGCTTTCTTCCAGGAATCCATAGGTTGTACCAAAAATGGAGAATATTAACATTAGTAGCAATATTAATATATACTCTTTACCATGCAACTTCTTTACGAGCAACTTAATGCCAGTTTCTAGCGCCTTAGTTTTCGCCACAATCGCAAGGAACCCGCCGAGTATCATTACGAAGATACATACGTCAATCGCATTTTCAAACCCAAGGATTGGCGAAATTAGTATCTGCCATAGCGCCGCGCCTTCTACACCAGAGCCATCCACAATTACACATTCTTCGTTTTCGGCTTCGCACGCTTCGCGCGTGTCATATGTTACTGGCTCCGCCGCATCAGTAGTCGTCATCTCGCCAGTCGCCATCTCGCCAATCGTCGTTTCACCAGCCACTACAGTTTCGCTAGTAGTTACCGCTCCATCAGTCGTCGTTTCATTTATCGCGACCACTTCGTCGCGTGGTTCTATCGGCGTAGCCTCACCCTCGCGCGGCGCTACATTTTCGCCAGCCGGAGCTACACTAGCCGCATTTTCACCTGCTGGCGCCTCACCCTCCGGTAAGGCTACCGGCTCAGTACCTTCTGTAAGTTTGGGTCCTCCGTCCGGCGTTTCGCCCTCCCATTCACCAGGCCCTACTTCTACCGCCGCAGATTCTTCACCAGACACCGCCGCCTGAAACTTCGCCTTAGGCAGCACATGCGACAATATACCAAGCGCAATAATAAGAATCATAATAATCGAATACGCCGATAGCATCGCGCGCGTTCGTTTCTTACTTCGATTTTTCTTCCTAAACATTTTATGTCCTTTACTAAGTTAGTGTATGTATAACCTTCACTTAATCCCCCGTTCAAACCTTATCTAGTTGCCCATGCCCCTCCTCACATATCTTCACGCACTAGCGCCATGGTCATACAATGCGACCCACCGCGCCCGCGCGAGAGTTCCGAACTCGGAATCTCAATTACCTTTACGCCATGTTTTCTCAAAGTTTCATTTGTCACAAAGTTACGATCATACGCAATCACCACTCCCGGCCTTACACAAATCAAGTTTACCCCGTCGCTCCATTGCTCACGCTCGGCATCAATCCGCCTACCATTACCGCACTTTATCAGTTCTACATGGTTAAGATGCAAGTATTTTTCCAACACCTTGGCAAGACTCTGATGAATCTCCATGATTTCAATCTCCCCGCCTTTGCCCTCCGAGATTTCATAAATCGTCGAGATATCCATAATTGCATCTTGCACCGCAAATTTATCTACATCTACTTGCGTCATCACCGTGTCGAGATGCATGAAGCTCCGCTCATCCGGAATATCGATCGCGAGAACATATTTAAACTCATTATTTTTATCTTTAAAGAGCCTCCTTGCAAAATTCGCAATTGCATCAGGCTCCGTTCTCTGCGAAATCCCAATCGCTACCACTTCTTTCGACAACACCTCAATGTCACCACCTTCAATCGAATACGGTTCTTCCCGATCATAATACAATTTCACATCATCATAAAACGGATGGAACTTATATATATACTCCGCAAAAATCGATTCCCTCGTTCGCGTCACCGACCACATCTTATGTACTGTCGCACCATGCCCAATTGTCGCCATCGGGTCACGCTGGAAATAAATATTTGGTATCGGCTCAATTATCATTTTGCCCGTATCGCGCGTCGCATAAAATCCGCTCACATTACCAAGTTTTTTGAGCTCCGAAATATCAATCCCTGCAATACATTTCTTCACCAAATCTCGCGTATCTTTGATTGCGTTCAAAAAATCATAGCAATGCTTCGCAATCTTAGGTGATGTTACTCCAGCTTCTTCAATAAACTGGCGGATAAACTCTTTCCTTACCGTCGAGCCGCCCGCCTCAAGCGCTTCGGCAGCAAGGTCGGTCAAGTACACCACCTCTACGCCCTCCGCTCTCAATGCATTAGCAAAAGCGTCATGCTCTTGCTGCGCAATTTTAAGATACGGAATATCATCAAACAGTAATCTTTCTAGCGTATTTGGTGTCAAATTCAAAAACTCATCCCCTGGCCTGTGCATCAGTACTTTCTTAAGTGGCCCAATTTCACTAAAGTTATTAATGATATTTTTCATTTGTCTCCTTTCAAAGTTAAGTACATTACTGCTTTAATTGTGTGCATCCTATTTTCCGCTTGATCAAACACTACCGACTGCGGGCTCTCAAATACTTCGTTTGTCACTTCCATTTCATTAAGCCCAAATCTTTCTGCAATGTCTTTTCCTACCGAGGTATTAGTATCATGAAACGACGGCAAGCAATGTAGGAATATCGCCCCCGGCTTCGCCATTTTCATCATCGCCGTGTTTACTTGGTATGGCCTAAGAAGCTCAATTCTTTCGCCCCATTTCTCTTTATCTTCGCCCAGCGACAACCATACATCTGTATATATTGCATCCGCCCGATTTTTTAGCACATTGATATCACTCGTCACCGTAATAGTTGCACCGTTTTTCTCGGCAATTGGCGCGCATTCTGCCATTATCAAATCTCCCGGTTTCAAACTCTCCGGACCACATGCTATGTAATTCACCCCCATCTTTGCGCTCATTGCCATCAAGGAGTTAGACACATTATTATGCGTATCCCCTACAAAGGCCAACGTCTTGCCTCTTAGCGTCCCCCACTTTTCTTCCATCGTCATAAAATCCGCCAAAGCCTGCGTTGGGTGGCAACTATCAGTCAGCCCATTCCATACCGGCACATCCGCATAGCGCGCCAACTCGTCCACAGTTTCTTGTTTAAATCCGCGAAACTCTATTCCATCATAAAATCTCGCGAGCACCCGCGCTGTATCTGCAATGGATTCCTTATGCCCGAGTTGTGACCCAGTCGGGTCGAGGTATGTTACCCCCATCCCTAGGTCATACCCTGCCACTTCAAACGAGCACCTCGTGCGTGTCGAAGTCTTTTCAAACACGATTACGATATTTTTGTCCGGAAACACCTTATGTGGCTTCCCCTCGTGCTTCATTCTTTTTAATGCTTTTGATACGTCGAGCATATAGCGCAGTTCTTCTTCGCTGAAGTCGAGTATCCTTAAGAAATCTTTTCCTTTAAAATCCATGCTTCACCCTTTTCTGTTTTTATTATACCGCAAGATTTCACTAAGCACAAGTACTTTGCTTCTCGTACGTCGCGTTTTACCATCACGCCCCAGCACCTACTACTTCGCAATTATCGTACCTGCTTCGCCGGCGAGTGCCTGCACCAAATTATCAATATCGGTAATAATCCCAATTCCGCCTTTCCTGGCAAATTCCGCCGCCGCCTCCACTTTAGGCAGCATGGATCCCGCCTTAAAATATCCATATTTCCTATATTTCATAATCTCCCTCGGCGTAATCTTGCCAATTTTCTCAGCATTCGGTAAACCGTAGTTAATATATACATTTGGCACCGCCGTTACGCTTACAAAAATATCTGCTTTCACCAGCTCCGCTAACTTCTCCGCAGCGAAATCTTTATCAATAACCGCATCTATCCCTTTAATTTTGCCGAGCACTCTCGTGCGATACACCGGTATTCCACCACCACCTGCCGCTATTACTATAATCCCATCCTTCACCATCTCGGCAATGGATTTTTTCTCAACAATATCAATCGGCTGAGGGCTCGCCACCACCCGGCGCCACCCCCGCCCCGCATCTTCGCGTACCGTCCAACCCTTTTCAGCTTCGAGCCTCAAAGCCTCCTTTTCCGTATAAAACTGCCCTATCGGCTTAGTCGGATTCTTAAATGCCGGGTCGTTTTTATCTACCACCACTTGCGTTACCACCGTTGCCACCTTTACGTTTTTACCACGCTTCAAAAACGCATTATTTATCGCCTGCGCCAACCAGTATCCTATCTGCCCCTGACTCATCGCTACCGCTGTTTCTAGCGGCATTGCCGGGGCCTTGTCGCTCGCTGCCGTTTCCTCGTGAATTAAGATATTCCCCACCTGCGGCCCATTACCATGTGCTATGATTATCTCATATTTGTGCGCCAGCTCGGCCACCACCTCGCCTACTTCATTTGCCACTTTCTTTTGCGCCTCCGCCGTCACCTCGCCATTTTTTTGCAAGGCATTCCCACCTAGCGCTATCACGATTCTCTTTTTAACCATAACTATATTATAACATTTTTTTAAGTTCCGCTTTGTACTTTTCTACACCTGGTTGGTCAAACGGATTTACTTTATAGAGTTTTGCACTAATCGCACAGCTCATTTCAAAGAAATATATCAGCTCCCCAAATCCCTTTTCGTCATAGCTCGGCACGCTTATCGTAATCACTGGTATTCCACCCCTGGGGTGCGCTTTTTTCACCGCCATCACCACCTTCTCATTTAGTTCGTCGGTCGGATAATCAATGATGGTTTCCCACAAATTCCGCCGCCCGTCCTGCATAAACTGCCCAAGCGAATGTAGGTCTGTAGAATACACTACACTTGCCGGCCACACCCCCTGCTTATTTTTTCCCTCGCTCTCACCGAATAACTGTTTTAACCACTCGTTAAAATATCCCGCCGCCGGCTCAAAACTCGCAAACACTTCTGTATCATAACCGCGCTTACCAAACGCCCATCTAGTAAACGCGTACTGTATCACCGGGTTTTTTGAGAAAGATTCCGCCTCATTTACAGGGGTAGCATTTGCCTCATTGCCACCCATCGCCGGGTTTTTGATTATACTACTCGCCATCTCCGCTGCACCTTCTAGCAGCTTGTCCACATCCACCCCAGCCGCCGCAAGCGGCAGCAGTCCCACCGCAGTCAGTACCGAATATCTTCCGCCAATATTATCTGGCACCACAAAACGTGTATAGCCATTTTGCACCGCTTCGTCGTGCAGCGTGCCTTTATTTGCATCCGTCGTCGCATAAATCCTTTTTGCCGCTTCCGCCGCACCGTATTTTTCAATCACTTTTTTCTTAAACACCTCAAATGCCACCGCCGGCTCCAACGTGGTGCCAGATTTTGAAATTACATTTACCGAAAAATCTTTGTCACCCACCCGAGCCAAAGCATAATCCAGCTCACGCCGACTCAGACTATTGCCCGCGTACACAATTTCCACCCCATTTGTTGGCCGCAGTGCCTCAATTATCGCCCGGTGCCCCAGGTACGACCCACCTATACCAATACACACTAGTACTTCCGATTCATCTTGTATTTTGCTCGCCGACTGTTTTATCTGCCCCAGTTCTTTCATGTTGACCTTAAGCGGCAGCTCCGCCCATCCCCCCATCGGGTCGGCTATAATTTCCCGCACAATTTTCACCGCCTCCGCCAAGTTTATTTCCGTATTGCAATTTACGCCTATCATAATTTACCTCCATTTTCCCTTATTATACCAAAAATATGCTATAATATAAATATGCTCGCTTATAAACGCGAGTCGTGATTAAATCTATGCCCGAGTGGCGGAATTGGCAGACGCGCTAGCTTCAGGTGCTAGTGATAGCAATATCGTGCAGGTTCAACCCCTGTCTCGGGTACCAAAAAACAGACTCTTACCGAGCCTGTCTTTTTGTGAGATGTACGATTTTAATCTTCCTCCGGAATTATCGCAAGATGTGCTTCATCCAGTTGTATCTGGTCCACCTCAGACGGCGAGTTCATCATAAGATCCACGCCGTTGCCGTTCTTCGGGAACGCTACAATATCACGAATATTATCCTCGTCTTCCAATATCATAAAGATTCTATCTAGCCCCGGCGCACAGCCAGCGTGCGGTGGCGCTCCAAACTTAAATGCATTCAGCATCCCGCCAAATCGTGCTTCTACATATTCATTATTGTACCCCAAGATATTAAATACCTTGTACATTATTTCTGGATTGTAATTGCGCACCGCACCACTCGCTACTTCGTAGCCGTTCATCACCATATCATACTGATCTGCCACAATCGCAAGTTTCTCCGCATCGGTCTTGGCCGCCGCCAAAGCTTCCATGCCACCTTTCGGCATCGAAAACGGGTTGTGTCCAAAATCTAGTTTCTTATTCTTATCATCCCATTCATAGAACGGAAAATCTACAATCCACGTAAGCGCCACCTCTGCGTTATCTTTCAACCCCATATGATCAGCAAAAGCAATGCGAAGTTGCCCCAGCACCTTATTTACTTTGTCACGCTCGTCCGCCCCAAAGAATACTGCGTCACCCTCTAAAGCACCGGTCTTTTCACGCACTCCCGCAATTTCCTCTTCGCTCATGAATTTGAGAATCGGCGATTTTGCGCCCTCTGCTGTATATAATATATATGCCAGCCCCCCAGCGCCCAGCTTCCGCGCTTTTTCGGTAAACTCATCTATCTCGCGGCGAGTTAGCCCCGCCCCACCCTTCACGCAAAGCGCCTTTACGCAGGGCTGCTTAAACACCTTAAAATCCGTTTTAGCAAACACGTCAGTCAGCTCAATTAGTTCCATGCCGTAACGAAGATCCGGCTTATCTACCCCGTAAGTTTCCATTGACACCGTAAACGGAATCCTTGGCACCGTCTCACCCTTCGGAATATATTTCTTCGCAACCTCGCTCTTGCACACCAACTTCTTCCCAGCAAACTCCGTGGCTAGCTTTTCATACAAAGGCTGTATTTCTTTTCGCACCATCTCGCCGTCATTTACAAACGACATTTCAAAATCCAGCTGGTAAAAATCACCGTACAACCGATCCGCCCGCGGGTCCTCGTCACGAAAACACGGTGCTATCTGAAAATACTTTTCTACACCGCCTACCATCAGCAGCTGTTTAAATTGCTGCGGCGCCTGCGGCAAAGCGTAAAACTTACCCGGGTGGAGTCGTGACGGCACCAAGAAATCTCTTGCCCCCTCCGGCGACGAATTCGCAAGAATCGGCGTCGTAATTTCGGTAAATCCATGATCGTACATGTAATTTCTAATTACCCGGTAAAACTCACTACGGCGTTTCAAACGCTTCTGCATCTTTGGCCGGCGAAGGTCTAAGAACCGATATTTCAGTCTCAATTCTTCCGAAGATTCCTGTCCGTCATCATGCGTATTTACCGGCAACGGCTCGCACCGGTTAAGTAGCGTCAACTCTTTTACTACCAACTCAATTTTCCCAGTCGGGATATTTGGGTTCACAAGTTCCGGATCGCGCTCCCGCAGCTTACCCGTAGCCGACAACACAAATTCATCTCTTACCCCCTCCGCCAGCTTAAACGCCTCCGCCGTCTCTGGCGTCACCACCAGCTGCACAATTCCGCGATTATCACGAAGGTCAATAAAAATCAGTCCGCCATGGTCGCGCCGGCTGTTCACCCAGCCCTCCACCATTATTTCTTTACCTAAGTAGTCATTTAGTTGATCAGTAAAAACTCTCATTACCACATTATACCACATTTTTGCAAATAGAGATAGCCCCACCAGCCGCATTACCACATTACATCCCCACAATCATACGGCCTCTCGCAGGTTACACATTTTTCTACATTTTTTCTCGCCACATGTTATAATAGTTATAGTAAAAGGAGTTATATGAAATATAAAAAAGGTTTTTCCAAGGGTGGCATCGTCGCCATTATCGCGGTTATCGCGCTTTTTGCTGTAGCGGCTTTTTTCGTTATTGATGGCAACAACAAAGCCACCGATTATAGCAAATACGATTTTTATTCCGTCATTGCTGCCGACGAGCACAACGGCAATATTGGCGACCACGTCAAAGGCGACGCCTCTGCTCCAGTCATCGTTTTTGAATACGCCGATTTCCAATGTCCCGGCTGCGCGTCTATGAATTCACGCGTCAATGCCGCCATCGAAGCCGCTGGTGGCAATCTCGCCGTCGTGTACCGCAACAATATCTTAAGTTACCACCAAAACGGCACCGCTGCCGCCTCCGCCGCCGAAGCCGCTGGTCTCCAAGGCTATTGGAAACCCTATGCCGACAAACTTTTTGCCGAGCAAGCCGAATGGGAATACGCCACCTCCAATAAGCGCACCGAACTTTTTGAAAAATATTTCACCGAAGTCACCGACGGCAAAGGCGATCTCGACAAATTCCGCTCTGACATGGCTTCCAAAGAAGTCAGCAAAAAAATCAGTTTTGACATGGGCATCGCCACCCGCATCAATGTCAGCGGCACTCCAGCCTTCTATGTAGATGGCCAGTTTATCGACTGGAGCAATAAAGACGGTGGATCCATTAATATCGACGGTAAAATCTTAAGTTGGGAAACTACTATGACCGGCGAACAATTTGAGGATCTTCTCGTCAAAATTACCGAAGCCAAGCTTGCAAAATAATCTATCACTCAAGTCTGCAATTGCTTAACAAAATATACCCCATTACTGGGGTATATTTTATATCTCGATAAATTCCATCCATTCGGCTGGAACCATCTTTGCTTTGCGCTGATGAGAGCGCTTCAGCGATTTGATACGCATGTATCTAATGTTCTCCTTAATGTTTATCGTTCAACGACCTTTATTTTTGTGAGCCCACCTCGCAAAGACTTAGCCACCAGTCTATTTGGGAATTAATGAACGACATTTACTATTCTATCAAACATTCCGCATTCTTGCAAGCATAATTTCTACTCGCTAGTCTTCCGGCTTACGCAATTTATAATATATAGATGGCGCAAATCTTATCGGCGCCAAAATCTGCTGCGCGCCATTTTCCATTTTAATGAGATTGTTAGTCTTAAAAACTTTTTTGAGTGCCCCACTTCGGAAATTAGATACCGACAGCACTCGTTCCTGCTTAAATCCCGTTTTCGCAAAAATATCCTCCACATACTTAGGATGATAATTATAAAACCCATTGGCACTGATTTCTTTATAGTTCGCCGGCGCCTTATCAAAAGGATTTACTTTGCTACGCCGAGTCACATAGCGCATAATTTTTGGCAACGTACGCTTATTTGCCACCTCTATCACCGCCACGCCACCAGGCTTTAATACACGGTAGAGTTCTGCCACGGCCTTTTCAAGATGTTCCAAATGATGCGTCACGCGCACCATCATCAGCCCGTCTAGTTCATTATCTTTGAAAGGCAACTTGTATATATCGCCAGCCTTCGTTTCTATTTTGTCACCATAGATTTCTTTTGCTTGCTTGAGTTCCGTCTTAGAGTAGTCAAACAAATACACTTTACGCGCCCGCTTCAAATATTCATTTGCCAGCCTACCATACCCACCGCCAATATCCGCAAACTTCTCCATCCGCTTCGGCAGCAATTTTCGTATCGCCATCCGGTCGGCCTGATCTTCATACTCCCTATCGGCATCCTCCCAAAAAATCTTCTTATAGTCATACCCATTATAGTCCGAAACAACTTTTTCACTCATATCACCATTATAGCACACTTATTACGCATTGAGAAAACTCACAAAATAGTGTATAATATATATTGTAATATTCGGGGCCGTCGTTCAACGGATAGGACATATCCCCTCTAAGGATACAATGATGGTTCGATTCCATCCGGCCCTACCAAATTAGCTGGTTCGCATCTCACGCCGAGGCGTGAGATTCCTACTTCCTGTCGGCCTCGCCAAGTCCGGCAAAGGTAAAATACAAAATATCTTTTATTTGTCTTGGTGAAAATCTGAGAA
>CAZHTQ010000012.1:0-22714 GCA_964535375.1 uncultured Candidatus Saccharibacteria bacterium
TTTTTCGTGTTCGCTCGCCATTAGGCGCACTTCACACGAAGAAAACACCAATCTGGCGCATTTTAATCTCTAATGGTTAGGCCGAGAGGCAGGATGAGAACCGTAGGTGCGGACCCGTTGAAGCTAGGGGCGCCTTTTTGCGGTAACCGTAGCCAAGAAAATCCTCCCCTTGGTGGGGAGGATTGTGCTAGATCAAGCGTTTGGGTGGGAGCGGGAGGCCGGAAGCATCCCAGGCTAGGAGAATTGGGTATTTTAGGTCATACCGCTTGCCGAAGTTGTACTGTACCGCCGCGCCTTCGGGGCCCCAGTAGCGCTCTTTGAGTGCCTTGACGTCATACCAGGCAGGAAACCCGTTACCCTTCGAGATGATTGCCAGCACTTTACGGCCATCCACCAGACCGAGATGCGAAGCGATAGCGCCTTGAACTACCTCTGGATAAATCCTTTCCATTAGGTACGCTTTGTAATTCAGCTCGCGTTCGCGAATATCGCGCTCGGTTTCATTAGAAATGAGCTTGTGGCGCCAGAGATGAAGCATCTCGAAGAGGCTAATGTTGTCACTGGTGCGCGGGTGGACCTGAATAGCTACCTCATCGTCGTTAAAAAACGTGTCTTTTAGCCAAACCATTTCCTCGTAATCCGGCACGCACTCAGATGGGTACATGACGCCATAGAGCACGTGTTCCCATACTTCGTCAGGAAAATTAGTCGCGGTAATCCCGCCAATTTGGTGCTTGGTCTGGTAAATCAGATCCGCGCGAATGGAGAGTGACAATGGTACTCCTGGCACATCCGACATAACACGCATTTTGCTAGAGCTATAGACCACTTGATCGATTCGTTTCATTAATGAACACCCCCTTATCTTATATATTATACAATATCCGCTACAGAAAGTCAAGAAATTTGCTCATCATTATACTTGACGTATGTTAAAACGTGCGGCAGGGTTTGCTCAAAAAGTAGAAAAACTCTTTAATATTATCAGAAACGATCCTTTTGCTGAGTTTCCTCGTTATGAAATCCTTAGTGGCGATCTTAAGGGATATTATTCTAGACGTATTAACATTCAGCATCGCTTAATCTATGCAGTAGATAAGAAAGCTCGAACTGTAGCCATTTTCAGGTTATGGACCCATTACGAGGGACTTAATTAGCGTTGATTTGAAAATGGCCCCGAGAGGGGGGTTATGCGGCCGTGAGCTCAGAGCGGGGTTATTCGTGGTGGTAGGCGGAGCCTTTGGTGATTTCGGAGGCGCGGTAGATTTGCTCGGTTGCTATAAGACGAGCGATCATATGCGGAAAAACTAGGCGCGAAAAACTCCAGACGAAATCTGCCTTTTCGCGCACGGTAGCGTCGAAACCGTATGCCCCGCCGATAAGGATGACGACGTCGCGGTTTGTGGATAAAGCGCCATAGAGCTTGTCAGAAAAATTGCGGGACGTGATGTTCTCTCCGCGCTCGTCACAACAAATGACGAACTCGCGCGAGCGATCAAAAGGCCAAGAAGCGAGTTTTTTTGCTAATTTCTCTTCTTCGACGAACTCCCAGGTGATGTCCCAAGGCTTCCTGAGGCGTTTTTCGTAGTCATGAATGATTGCGGTGTACTCTGAGGTATGTTTCTTGCCGCCGGCGATAATTTTAATCATAGATATATTATAGCACACCTATGAGCGGGCAGAGAGGATAGTGGCGGGTTCAAAACGGTGCTTTTGGGTCGCGTTTGGATATTTAGTGGGGTCGAGTTCCTCTAGAAACATATCGTAGGGACGGCACCAGAGGCGGCAGTTGCCATAGAGGGCGCGGTAGAGGACCATCTTTTCCCCGGTTTCGGTGTGGGTAGCAACGTCTTCGACTAGGTAGAGGTCGCCTTTATAGTGGCGGTAGATGGCGTGGATTTTAACTTCTTGCATAAGTATATTGTATCAAATAGTAGTAGTATGGACAAGGCGAGGTGGGTGACATTTTAGCTGGGGCTAGAGGTTTTGGTTTTTTTGAATTCGCGGAAATTTCTGCATTGGTATCTGGAATAGATGTACTTAATAGCGGTAGAAGATAGTTCCCCTATATACACGCAAAACCCTGTGGGGATAAAGGAGCACACTATCCTGACTAGCCTTGTTGCAACGAATACAGCGTTGTGGCGCAATTTGTTGTCGCGAATTTGAAGGTAACTCCACCTAATATGGTTGATTGGATCAAAAAACATATCAATGACTTGTGAACCAAACAGAATTAGTAGAATCGGTAAATCTGGTTTGTAGTACCAGTATAAGACAAGCCCTAAAATTGCTGAAGTGCTCAACATGATGGCGGACATGGCGAGCGCCTGACGCCTCATTTTACGATAGTTAAATTTCCGCTCGGCGATATCTACTCTCGCTGCAGTACCGACTGATTCGTTTAGCATGTCCCATTGTGCATCTGTGATGAGTGTTTCAAAATTGATAGCGTTCAAAAACTCTTTGCCGTATGAAAAACTATTGGCGTAGCCTAGGCCGTAGGCGAGAAACATGCCTAGATTGTCTAAAATTTCGAAAGAAGCGTTCTTGATGTTATCAAATAGACGTAGACTAAACTTCCACTTATCGTAGTTTCTAAAAAAGAATATGGCGGTGATGGCGGAATCAGCGCAAAGCGTGATAATAATGGCTGCGGTGTGGTCCGTGATGGAGTTTAATACGGTAATCAGAATAAAATCACAAGCTCCATAGACTAGATTGATGGTGTTTGTCTTTTTGATTTCGTTTTTGTAATATAATTTTTGAGAAATCATCATGATTATGTTGCCCTCGGCGATTCTGATAAAAGCATAGATAGCGAAGTCTCGATAGACTTCTGGAGTGACGTTCATCTGCTCTAGATAAGCATCAATATTCGCACAAATAACAGCGGTAAAAATGCCGAAGACGATACTGCCCACTACGAGGTTTGTCATCACAACATTTTTGTCATGCTTGAGCTTGGCGGTGATGTTTGCACCAATTGCAAAAATTGCCATTAGCACAACAAAGAGAAATTGCATTGGATAAGTGAGAGAGAAGACGTCTGCGATTTCGGGACGAACTATGATGCCGAGTAGTATCCAAGAAACAATCGGCAAGGCCGAGGTAAACAGGACGTTCAAACTAATGCGTAGTAATCTTTTCATTTGGATAGTGTTTGTGCTATGAGTATAAGAATATTATACCATTTTTATGATATAATATAAGATGTGTTGATACTTGGGATAGAGACGAGTTGTGATGAGACGGCTGCCGCAGTAGTGCGGGATGGCCAGGAGATTTTGTCGAACGTGGTGGTGTCGCAGATTGATATTTTTGCGGAATATGGTGGAGTGATACCAGAAGTGGCGGCGAGAAGTCATTTAGAGGCGATATTACCGGTGGTTGATAAGGCGCTTCGCGATGCTGAGTGTAGCTGGGAGGATATCGAAGCCATAGCAGTGACGCATGCGCCGGGACTCTTGGGGTCGCTACTTATTGGGACACTAACTGCAAGAACACTTGCGATACTGCATGACAAGCCGCTATATGCAGTGCATCACCTAAAGTCACATGTGTATGCGAATTGGCTCGAATGTCGGGCGACGGGGCCTGACATTTCGTTCCCTTTGCTGGCACTCGTGGTGAGTGGCGGGCATACGCAGATATTATATATGCCGGGGCATAATAGTTTTAAGATTATTGGGACGACGCATGACGATGCGGTGGGGGAGTGTTTTGACAAAGTGGCGAAGATACTGGGGCTGCCGTATCCCGGTGGGCCAAGTATTGCAAAAGCCGCTGAGGAGGGGGATCCTTTTAAGTATCGTTTGCCACATCCGAGAGTAGAGGGGCTGGACTTTTCGTTCTCGGGGCTCAAAACTGCGGTGCTACGCGCAGTACAAAAAGAAGTGGGGGTGCCAATATCATATCCGTCGCATAAATTGGCGGAGTTGTTGACACCGCAGCAGGTGGCGGATTTTGCGGCGTCATTTCAAAAGACGGCAGTAGATATTTTGTGCGAGAAAATGAAGGTGGCGCTTGATGAATACTGTGACGCGCAATCAGTGGTAGTGGCAGGAGGGGTAAGTGCAAATGAAACATTACGGAATGAAATGAAATGCTCTTTTTCTCGGGGCGCGTCGCTCGCTCCCGTCGCCACGGGGCTCGCGCGCTACTCCTCGCCTTGCCAGGCTCCGGACCCCCTCAAAAAAGACATTTTCATTTCTTTCCCACAACCTTCCCTCTCTGGCGACAATGGGGCGATGGTGGCAGCGGCGTGTTACTACGAAATAATGAGTGGAGTGAAACCAGTAGATCCGTACAAACTGAATATTTATCCGAGAATAAGTATTGAAAACTAGCAATTTGCGGTGGGGGCGCAAAATGTGATATAATGGTGGTATGTACGGAGGTAGAAGTAGCGCATGACGGCGGCAGCGGCGAGTTTGAAGCAGTCGCGGATGACAATACTTTTGTCGCTAAACGCGGTGGCAATACTGATAGCTGGGGTACTTATAGCCGGGGCAATACTTTTGAACGGAGGGGTGGATTTTCGCGTGGTGAGTGAGCGGACAGATGACAATGGCGGTGCGGTGGAAGCACCAACACTCATCGACGCAGAGAGTAATACCGAGGTGACGCTTACGGAAGCGCAAAAAGATTACGTGACATCGGTACATGTAGTAAACGGTACATCCTCGGCTCCCGTGCCAAGTGGCGAATTGTGGGCAGAAGAATCAATCTCGATATATGAATCGGCAAATTATGATATTTGCGTGGGCGGCGAGCTTACGGGGCTTGGCGAAATGTACTGGCAAACGAGTAACACTGAGGTAATATCGGGGTTTTTCTCGGGGGCACGAACATGGCTCGGATATTCGGATGATACTTGTAGATTTCCAATTATAGTAGGGACGGGCACGACGACGATAACAGCTGGTACTTACGACGGTACAAGGCGCGATACAATAGAAGTGACGGTAGTAGAAATACCGAAGATTAAATGGGAGTACGAAATACTATCGCTGGTGAACCAGGAGCGGGTACGAAACGGGCTAGAGAAGCTAAGCTGGGGTGATACTTGCACGGGGGCGGCCGAGATACGGGCAGAGGAACTAGTGGAACTCTACTCACACACGCGGCCAGATGGAACGGCGTGGAGCACGGCTTGCGAAGAGCCTACAGACGCGGCGTTTTATATTGAGGGGGAAAATTTGGTGGTGGGCAACTCGGCAGTATCACCGGAAACTACGGTGGCGGCATGGATGAACTCAGAGAAACACCGAGAGAATATCTTGAATCCGTCGTTTACGAAACTGGCAGTGGGATTTTATTTTGACCCGAATTCGCAGTATAAGACACACTGGTCACAGTATTTTTCGAACTTTTAGGTTGAGTTTTATGAGATGGTATGATATATTAAAAAATAAGAAGGAGGTAAAATGCAATTAACGACTTTGCTACTGGTGATAGTGGCGATACTGACGGCGCTGTCGGGCATCGCGGTGCTATCGGGGGCGCATAAGGGTGACCGAGTGCAAGCGTTTTTGTTCTTCTTTACCACGGTGGCGGCGCTAGCGTGGGCTGTAGGGATAGGCGTGTTTCTTTCCCTGCCGATAGATACTTCGCCAGACGTAGTAAAAGGTTTCATTGCGACGATTTACGTATCGGCGCCAGTGATGAGCTGGGGACTAATGGCGTACACATGCCATAAATATTTGCCCGGCAAGATAGGGATGGGGATACTAGGAGTAATATGTTTAGTGTTCGTGGTGTTGGTGCTAATGCAACCAAATTTGCTGTATAGCAGTTATGACCTGACGACAACCGGAAATACAGTCCACATCAAACAAGATGCGTTCTATATATTATATGGGGTGTATCATTTCTTGGCGGTAGGGTTATATATGGTAGGGCTGGGATATGCGGCTATGAAAGCTCGGTCGGTGGCAGTAAGGAAGGCGCACATAATGGTACTGATCGGGTTTACGATTACTGGGGTGCTAGCACTGGTGTTTGATTTTATACTGCCGTATTTTGGCAAGTACGATACGATATGGGTGGGGATATTTGCCATGAGCATTGCGTGGATATTCCACTACTACGCGATTTTGCGATACAGATTACTGGATTTATCTAGCCCGTGGCTCAAGGGATTCTCGTACGTAATCGTATTGACTCTTGCGGCAATTGCGTACCTTGTGATATTCTTTATAATATTTGCGGCGCTATTTAAGGTGCCGGCGCCATCTACGCAGGTGGTGGTGCTAAACGTGCTAATGATAATAGCGGTGATGCTACTGTTCCCGGCGCTTAATGAACTTAGCACATTTATCGGGTCGCTAGCGTCAACAGACGTGGTGGATGTATCATATATCGTAAAAAAATTGACTGCACTGGTAGGGTATGATGTGAACCTCGTTGAATTGGCGTCGTTTTTGTCGGACCATTTGCATTTTCAATATGTGGGTTTTGTGATAAATGGCGAAGTATATGGGTCACAAAAAAAGAAAATCTCGCCAGAAATAATAGAGATGGTAAGCAAACTCAAAAAGAGTAACGGCGGCATATGGCTAGAGCCGGGTGACGAGCTGGCGGCAGCGCTTCGCAAACTGGACATTGCGGCGGTAGCAGAGCTAAGAGATAGCAAGGGGCGCGTAGTGGGGCAAGTGCTGCTCGGGCGGTCGGCGGGACATATGAGTCTTGAGAGCCGCGACTTGGTGCCGGTAGAAATTGTGATGCAGGTGGTGCCAGTAGTGACCCACCCGGGCAATCATAGAATTAAGAAGCATCTACTGTAAGCCATTATATATACAATGTATGTATAATGTTTACACATGGCGCGTACTGGCATACGGATATGACGATGTGCTAATGCGTGGATGTGTGGATATGCCAATGTGTCAACGTGGACGAACGACAGACATGAAAAACCTCGGGCTAGCAAAAGTCCGAGGTTCATAAAGAAGGATTAACCGTATTTGCGTAAGGTAATACGGACACTAGTGACGCCCCAAGGTTCAATCAGGGTGGGCTCGATGTTTACGATATCCACGAACGTGCGGTCGCCAAGGCGAAGATTGACATTTTGCAATGTTTCGCGGGCCTGAGAAATAGCGGCATCAACACTATTGAAGATGATCATGGGGTGATGCGGGTCGTAAGGCCAGTTTTGGGTTTCGATGACACGGCGCATGGATGCGGTCCAGAGCAGATAGTCGTATTTCATGTAACCGCGATTACGCAGCAAGGCTATGCCGGCCAAGATAGCACCGGTCATTTGATATTTGGATACTTCGTCAAGATACATGGAGACGCCGTGCATCCAAACGAGGTCTTGAGCGCCGAGAAGCTCTTTGTAAGCGGGGGCGCTACTTAGCGACTCGTGGATATAGTTGATGCGAGCAAGATCTTTGGCGCGAAATAACTCCTCTACGGGGCTGACCGGGCCGTCGTCAAAAACTGTGAGAGTATTGATATAACGCATAAGACCATAGCGACGCTCGGGGACGTTGCCGCCACCGAAAGAGACGACTTTCAAAATATCTTCGTGCGCAGCAATGAATTCAACGATACTACTCGCTTTGATATGCTCGTTGATCGCCATGCCCTCGAAGTAGGTCATATGATACCAAATGTCATCTTCGGGGACGGGGCGGCCGATGCCGCGAAGGTCCTTGCCGTAGTTGTGAAGGTAATCCATGACCTCGGCGATGCGGCGGTCCCAGACCGCGAAGTAGAACTGAAGCATGAAGTCGCTGCTCGGAACATCGAAATATTCGAAATTCATGAGCAGGCCGGGGTCCTCGAGATGCTCGGAGACTTGATTTAAGCGATGTGCGATTTCTTCGGCAGTAAAGTTACTGCGTGAAGTCAAGGCTTTTTTGACGCGTTCCATCATTTTGGCTTTTTGGTCGATGCCAGTCCTGGTGGCAGAGATGGGGAGAAGATCCTTGTTCTTGTGCTGCATGGATGCGTTGGCTTGACTGAGTGCCCATTCGCCAATGGCGGAATTTGGAAGGTGACCATAATCGCCACGAGCGGGATGGCGCTTGATATCCCAGGCTGTGTGCATAATAATTCCTCCTATTCTAAAAAACTTAGGTTGCCCACTATCCTACCTTTGTAATTATAGCATAAAATAGAGTAAAATAGAAAAATCCCCGAGTAAAAATACTCAGGGAGTAAATGATGTTTGTGCGCTTAGTAGGCGGCTACGACAGGAGCTTGGCCTGAGGGAGCTGACGCGCGAGTTTTTTGTCGAAAGTCCAAAGAGGCTCGTGATGCGTAATCTCGGCCTCAGCGGCGAGGGCGCAGTCGACCCAGGAGAGCTTGGGGTGGGAGAGGTAGTAGGGGAAGGCAAGACTTGTGAGGGTGTGGTCGTAGATGAGGCGGTCGCTGTATCTAGTAAGAAAGAAGTTGAGCATATCGACAACTGCGACGCGGGGTATTTTGCTGGTGATTTCTAAAACATAGATACATTCTAAGATCGCTTGATTAGATATATAGTGCATAGAACTAGAGTCGCGCAGGAAGTCAGAGATTTTTTCGCGTTGTTCGGGAACGTCGCCAAGAATACAGCGCAAGATTAAATTAGTGTCTAGAGAATCTGTCATACGGCAGCCACCTCTTTCATGGCCATCTCGAAAAGTTCATCTGCGGTTTTGCCGGCGAGCTCTTTGATGCGACGCTTGGTTTCTTCGCTTTTCATAGCGTCTAGTTTGGCAAAAAATTCTTCGTCGGTCATTTCCCGCTCCACAGTGGCTGTTTTATTGGTGACGTTGATGGTGACCCGGTCGCCGAGCTTGACCCCGAGAGCGTCGCGGGCGGCTTTGTTTAGTAAGATGAGGCCGTTTTGATTAATAGTGGTGGTGTACATAGTTGATTAATCTCCTTACCATTGATTGTAGCAGAAACCATTGGAAATGTCAAGAGGCATTGGTGTGTTGGACGTACCAATGGTTAATAATGACTACCAATGATAGTGCGGAATCAGTATTAAAAAAGCGCCCCTTGAGGGGGCGCTTTATCCAGAAGTTGGAGATCCGTCAATGTGGGATTTTGCCACGAACGTAGACCAAGACTGGCAAAGACGAACTAGGCGAGTAAACTCGCAGGTTTCCCTGATGGTCTCTAAGTTTCTACGGGTCTGTCTTACGAAAGCTAGATTGTCACCGACCGAAGCGTGGAGAGCCTTGAGAATGCGGAGCTCGGTATCTAATGTCGTTTTCGTGCTGGAGACAAGGTCGGAACTTTCTATTCTATCCAACCTGATACGGTCAGCCCTGAGATCACTCGCGAGAATTTTGGCCCGCTCATCACAAAGATAGAGTGCAAGATGGTACTCGCGAAGTTTGGCGGAAAATTTGTCGATTTCATCGCCTAACTCGCCCTGCTTATCTACCTTAAAATCCACTACGGAATGAGTGGCAGCTTCAAAGGCGTGCTCAACCCTTGCGAGCCGGTCTGAGTAACGAGAAAGTCGTGCGACAAATCGTGGGTCATTCATGACGTCACTTCTATTCATGACAATTCCTCCGGAAAAGGTTTGCAAATAGTAAGAAGCGCATCTTCGGTGATAGTTGTTTGTGACTCGGCTGACGCACCAGATTGGTAGATTTCCGATTCCTCGCAGTCCGTAAATTCTTGAAATTTCTTGCGAAAGCTGGCGATACGATTAATAGTCTCATCTTGAGAAATGCTACCGTTGATGAATTCGGCGAGATCTTCAAGCACGTGACTAGCTTCGTCGATAAGACGCTGGTTTTCACTATAAATGACGCCGAAATGCTCAAGAAATAGCCGCTCGCCGCCCGCAATGTAGTAGTTGATGAGACGCTTGGCTCCCTTCATACAAACGACATTCTCGACGTCGCTTAACAGCGTAGAAATCTCGTCTAGTGAAGTGATCTGATTGATCTCGAAAAGCTGCTGACAATTTTCTCGCATCTTTTTGATACTAAGAAGCTGTGTAATAATCTGGTCAACTCTGTGTGCTTTGGATTGAGAACCATTTTTGTGTTCCTTGCGGAGTTTCTCGTAGTATTCGCAGATAGATGCCGGTGTATCGAGAAGCTGAGTGCTAGAGATTGGAGCTTTTTCTTTAGCAGTGGTATGGTCGATATCTTTCTTGTCGCCTTCCGTGAGTTTTTTACTGTTGGTTTCGGTAATCGCGTCAAGTAATTCTCCAGTCATATATCCCGCGAACATATAAAAAATGCTTGCGCAGATTGCGAATCCTGCTACCCCGCGTACGTCAGTTGGACCTTTCATGTAACCGTACAATATTAAACTGGCGGTTCCGTACAACCCTATAATAACAAAGAAGAGTAGAATATCTGGAATCCATGTTTCTTTTGATTTGTCTTTCATGACTGACCTCCTTAAACTTCTGATTTTTAATGTACGTAGGTTGTATATTATTATACAATAGATACCACGTTTTGTCTAGGGCGCGTAATAGTCCAGCATCTTTGCAACAAAAAACTTGCATAAAAATAAGGTAGGCCTAATGATAATGCCCATATAGAAAGATTCAACAGAAATGTTGCAAAGGTTGTGAAAGTTGTATGTTGTCGTCGGTTCTGCTTGATGGAATTACGGAACCTTTGGCCTAGCTAGGGGCCTGAGTGACAATAAAAAGCACCCCGCGTGGGGGCGCTATCTGGAAGCTTCACAACTCACCTCATGCGAGACTCTGTCGCGTAATCAGACCAAGACTTACGGAGACGGATAAGAGCAGCTAAGCTACAGGTCTCTCTGATAGTCTTGAGATTCTTGCGAGCTTGTTTTGCGAAGGCGAGGCTATTTTTGATTGGTAGGCGCAATAAATCGAGAATGCCGAGCTCGGATTCTAGAGTGATTATCATGCTAGAAACGAGACCGGAATCGGTTTGTTTGCCTATCGAAATTTTATTGTCCATATCTCATCACCTACGTGATAGTAACTCATGACGGCATTAATTCGCATAGGCTGAGTCGGCGTTTTCGGAGCTCATCTCTGAAGACTGAGTCGGCTGAAGCATTTCTTCGTCTTCGGTTTTCACAAAGCTAGAGAGCTGGCGGCGAAATTCCTCGACGCGGTATGTAATCTCATCCTGAGGAATACCGCCATTGATGAAATCGGCAAGCTCTTCGACAATGCGATGGGCCTCGGTAATGAGTTTCTGATTCTTATCGCAAATATGATTGTAATGATCGAGAAAAAGACGCTCAGCGCCAGCTAGATGATAATTGACGAGACGCTTGATACCATGCATACAAACAGCATTTTCAATATCACCTAGCAACTCGATGACTTCATCTAGCGAAGTGATGTCGTTGGCTTTGAAAAGCTGACGGCAATTCTCCCTGGTGGATTTAATGTCATTAAGTTGCTTGATGATATGGCAAATCTTGTCGTGCATCTCACTTCCTCTCCTGTAGCCCTCGCAAGCTTCCCGCAGATAATCCCGAATGGATTCTGGTGTGCTTAGGAATGATTGCTTATTTTCCCCTGTGGGTGTGGCGTCTTCGTCTTTTGCATCTTCCCCCTCCCTCAAACTGGCAATGCCGCCCTTTAGGGCTGTCGTACCGAACCAACTGAAGAAAATAATTATTATCGACTCTAGTAATATCAGTACTGGATCGTTAACTCCTTGTTCCGCGGTTGCAGACAGAAAAATCGGGATTATGCTGTAGCAAACCAAACCAAAAAGAAAGCAAGCAAAACTCATTATATTCCCCTCCATATAAAATAAGATAGATGTGAAAACTTTGTGGACAGATTACATATACCCCCCTCTCAATGAAACTTCAGATTATGTTAAGGTGCGTAAATATGAATATATTATACTACAAATTGATAGTTTTGTCTAGGCGACGTAATAGTCCAGCACCTTTACAACAAAAACTTGCATAAAGATAAGGTAGGCCTAATGATAATGCCCATATAGAAAGATTCAACAGAACTATCCAAGAAGAATGCACCGGAAACTATTATTTAGCAAATGAGCCATAACAAAAGTACATAATTAGTGGCGGAGGGTCTTCAAGTAAGATTTGGTGGATTCTTCGATGCGGCGGGAGTCGCAGATTTTGGAAATGGTTTTATTAAAAGTCCATCTGGGGAGTTTGGTGAATTTGAGGTAAGCGAGGGTTTCGTCTGGATACTTGATGAAGCACTCGGCGAGGAGCCAAGCGATAGCCATCCGCACGTAATATTCTTCCCTGTCTTTCAAAGCTTCGGTGCGGTCGTAGATAACAGAGAGGTAGTCTGGTGTGACGTAGGAAAACATTAGCACTAAGCCGAGGCGAGTGCTAAATTCCCTGTTTTCAGTGAGGAGCGGGTCGATTTTGCGGTCAAAAAAGTCGGCGTGGTGCTTTCTTAAGAGAGGCTTTAGGCACGAGCAAAAAGTATCGCAGGAGCACCAGTCGTCGATATAGGATACTTGGGAATCGAAGAGCCTTAGCATCTCGTCGTAAGACAAACGGGAGAGCATGATACCGCGGGCGATGACCTCTTCTAGGACGACTGGGGGCTCGTCGATGAGAGTCCTTAGATCGTCGCGCGGAATCCCTTGAACAAGGGTGCGAACAGTAGGGATGCGGACACCAAGAATAGGGCGATCGGTAGGGATGCCTTTTGCGGTAAATACACGAAAGTTGTCGTCGGCCTCGCCCACTAAAGCGGTACGGAAATCCTGATAGGTCATAGGGATATTATCGCATATTTTGGAAGAAAAAGCCACCCAGGGGGGTGGCTAATAAGGAAGGTTAATGTGCGTGGGCGCGATAAATGGCCCAGGCGGCCAGGGTATAGCCACAGTCGATCTCGTGATGTCTGATAAGGTCGTCAATCTCCTCGGCAGTATAGGCGAGCAGGTTGTCGATACCTTCGTAGCCGTCGCGCTTGACGGTGCCGTATCCGTCGAAGGTGAGGCCTTCGGCGTCGCCGGCGATGATACTACAATACCAGGCATCAGAATGCGTTTCGGGATAAGTTTTGCCGATATACTCGAGATGCGTCAGTTCGGCGCCAAGTTCTTCCCTGGTCTCGCGAATGGCATTTTCCTCTGGCGTAGCGCCCGGCTCGCAATGCCCACGGGGGAAAGCGAGGTGCTTGCGACACGTGGGGTAGCGGTATTGGTCCTCTAAAATGAATTTGTCGCCAACTCTCGGTATAATAATGACACCGTTCTCTGGCAGAATAATGCGACCGTGGAGTTTCATTTGGCCGCCTTTCTCTATGAGATCAACGACAAATACCTCGTGGTCGCCCATCCGATAGAGGACACCGATACGCTCGCCAGTCGCGTTTTCGTAGTCTGCAATAGCCTTAGGGTCAGTAATGTACTTGACGCCGTTTTTACTTACAAAATAATGCGGACATTGCATTTGAAGCGCTGTGTAAAGGGCGTGCGACTGTTTCCTGTCACTAATAGTAACCATAAGTAAGACCTCCTATTCTCCATAGTTAGATATATTATAGCATATTTTGAAAGGTAGAAAAAGCCACCCAGGGGGTGGCTCTAAGTGCGCCGGAGATTATTTGAGCTTGACGGCGGTGCCGTAGGCGAGCATCTCGGAGGCATTAACGGTGATGGTAGATGAGCCGTAGCGCATACCGACGACAGCATCGGCACCGAGCTTCTCGGCGTGCTTTACCATACGTTCCATAGCTTCGCGGCGAGATTTCTCGAGCATGTCGGTGTAGCCCTTTAGTTCCCCACCGACGATGTTTTTAAAACTAGCGGCGATGTCGCTACCGACATGTTTAGACATCACGACGCTGCCTTCGGCGACACCGAGGGCCTCGGTGATGGTTTTGCCTGGGATTTGATCTGTGGTTGTAATAATCATAATAACTCCTTTTTATAATTATAGCATAAATCTTGCAATATAAGCAACCTGGACTTGGTAAGGCTAGACGAGAAACTTTGAGGAGAGCTTGCGGGCAAAGTAGCGAAGGATGAAGAAAAGAGCGATAGAGGCGGCGATAATACTAGCCATAATAATAAGGCCGTGGGGGGTAAGGAAGGTAAACTCAAAGAACTCGCGCGCAAAAGGAATGAAGAAAGCGGCAGCCATAATGACGATAGTGGAAATGAGGAGCGCAGCGCGGAGTTTGTTGAGAGGGCGAGAAATCCAGTAGATAAGAATGAGGTCGATAGCAAAAGTGATGAAGACGGAAGTGGTGGTGAGTTCAAAATGGGTAAAATGATGGTGTTCGGATAGAATAGAAAGAGCAAGCATGGCAACCGATACGGTGAGACCGATAGGTATAGAATACTCAATAATATTGGTAGTGAATCGGTTCTTGATACGTTCGGTGTTTTTTTCTAGGGCGAGAATGACGCCTGGAAGACCGATACAGACGAAGTTTAGAAGACTCATCTCGATGGGGCTGAAAGGATAGGAAAAAGGAAGGAAAACGAAAATTACGGCAAGGATGGTGGCATAGACGGTCTTGGCAAGGAAAAGAGTGGTGGAACGCTCAAGGTTATTGATAGACTGGCGGCCTTCGTCAATGATAGCAGGAACACCCTCGTAGCCGGAATCTAGCAAAACGAATTTGGCGGCGCGGCGGGCGGCGTCGGCACCCTCACCGATGGCGATAGACGCATCGGCTTCCTTCATAGCAAGAATATCGTTGACACCATCACCAGTCATGGCGACGGTGTGGCCTTGCTCCCGTAAAGCCTTGATCAAAAGTTTCTTCTGGTCGGGTTTGACGCGAGTGAAGATGTTGTAACTTTTCACTAGGCTAGCGTAGTTTGGATGTTTGATACTGGAAAGGTTGGCACCATTTGGGTTTTTGAAGCCGACATTTGTTGCGATTTCGGTGACGGCTGCGAGGTCATCGCCGGAAATGATGACTGGGGTGATGTCATTCTTGTAGAAATAGTCAATAATATCGTGGGCGGAAGGGCGAATTTCATCGGTCAGGCGGATAATGCCTAGTAACTGCTCCTTGGGGTTCGAAATAGTATTTCCTCGACGCGCTTCGTCGCGCCCGTCGTTACGGGGCTCCTCGCTCGTTCCGCTCCCGTTGTCGCGTATGGTCTCGGAAACACTATTTCCGAACCCAGCCAACTTCTGCGCCACAACCGCTAAGGTGCGGTAGCCGCCGGACGTGGATTTAACTTTGTCTATGATGGTTTGGTCGGTAGTGAGGAAGTCGATGGCGCCGAGAAGATAGGTGGTGTTACCAACTTTGACACCGGAATATTTACGGTCGGATGAAAACGGAATGACCTCAGTAATGTGCTTAAATTCGCTTGTGGCTTTATATTTGGGGTCTAGCGCAAGCGTTTTCTTCAAGGCGGTAGTAGTGGCGTTGTCGGCGGAAGTAGCGCTTAGAATCGATTTTATGGCCTTAAAAAAGGCATTTTCGAGGGGGGTGTAGTCGTGAACGGTCATTTTGCCGGTGGTGAGGGTGCCGGTTTTGTCAAGAGCAAAGCAATCGACGCGAGCGAGAGTTTCGATGGCGTAGAGGTCTTGGACGAGGACCTTTTTCTTGCTCAGGCGGACGGTGGCGAGAGCAAGAACGGAGCTGGTTAAGAGAATAAGCCCCTCTGGAATCATGCTGATGAGAGCAGCGACGGTGCTAGTGACGGCGGTGGTGCTGTCTGGCTCGGTGCGGAAGCGACTCCAAAGAAGCAAGGCGCCGATGGGGATGAGGGCGTAGCTGATGTATTTTACGATGTTGTTCATGAGTTTGAAGAGTTTGCTGCCCTCGGTGTTGATGGTGTGGGCTTCGCGCTCCAATTTGGCGACGTAGTTATCTGCACCAATGTGGGTAACCTCAGCCTCGGCAGCGCCAGCTACGACAAAAGAGCCAGAGATGAGGCGATCGCCTTTGATTTTTGCGATATTATCTTGCTCACCGGTAAGCAAAGCTTCATTAACCTCTATTGCGCCAGAGGTAACTATACTATCGTACATAATTTGGTCACCAAGGGAAAGTTTCAAAATATCGCCTTTTTGTACATCAGATGGCGAAACTTCGGTGGGCTGGCCGTCTTTGATGATGACAGGGTGTTTTTCGGAGAGGAGTTTTAGCTTGTCAACGATTTTTTTGGCACGAAGCTCGTTCACAATGCTGATGAGAGTGTTTGCAATGGCGACACCGAGGAAAAGAGCGTTCTTAGGAGAGCCGACCACGAGAACCATGATGGCCAAAATGAGGTTGACGAGGTTAAATAGAGTAAGAGTGTTTTTTAAGACGATTCGAAGTGTGGAGTGTTTCATAGAGTAATTATAGCATTATTTAAGAGATACGCAACGGTGGTTGATCTTGGCGAGAAATGTATTTTTAATGGCTAGGATTTGAGGCGCTTAAGGAAGCGATAGAGACGGTACTTTAATGGGTTGGTGGGCAGGTCGTAGGTACCGGCATATTTGACCTCGCGGCCAGGGAAGGTTTTTTTGAAGGCGGTAAAACCAGCCCATGGATGGCTGCTTGGCGCACCCTCAGGTGCGATGCCCCAAAAATCGAAGGTGCGCTTGCCGGCTTTCACGGCGTCTAAAATAAGTTCAATAGTGAGGATGCCGGTGGCATGGAGTTTTTTGCCCTCAAAGGACTGGGCGCCTTGGAGATTGTAGCGCGTCGTTTCGTCATCAAAGACGAGACCGGCAGCCAAGACATCGGTGGGACGTTCGGCGACACCCGAAGAGGAATCGATAGTGTGGGGTTTATCGGTGACATCCGCACCATCCTCCCGTTGCCTAGTTACTAGATAAAGTGTTGCAAAATCTTGGCTGAGCTCGGCTTTTAAGTAATCCTCGCTAAAGGTGGTGATGCCCTTCTCTGTGGCGAGGGCGGATTGGAGATCTACTAGGTGATGAATATCGGCTGGATCGTGGGATTTAATGATGGTGATCCCCTGTTTTTCTTTGCTTTTGTAATAGCGGACGAGACGGGAGGGGAGGAGTGATTTGATGTCTTGGTCGGCAAGAGTTAGTTCACCTTTAACCTTCGGGAGGTCTAGTACCCAGGTTTCGGCTGGTTCGACATTTTTGACCTTTTTGCTGCCGATCGGCAAAAGGGCTTCAAAAGTCGGATCCTGCGGTTCGAGCCGGATAAATATATAATGGTGGCGGCTCGCCAAGTCAATTAACGAATCGATGGCTTTTAGAAACCCTTGGTCGCTGCTCGCTACAGGGCCGTAAGGTAAAAACAGATAATTCCCTACCGGCGTGTGTTTTTCTATGGCCAGATACTGATAGTCGGGTTTTTGTTCAAAAAAAGCATTAGACCCTAAGTCTTGTTGCAATTTCTGCCATTTTTGCCCCTGTGTAATAGGCACGTTCATCATAATTTCCTATCCTGCCATCCATGTAAAAATTTGACCGCTTATGGTTTTTATGACATGCCATATTACCCTGCTTGAATTTGCGGATGTTTTGCAGATCTTGGGTTGCTAATCCCTTTGCTACTGCCGCGAAATTCGTGGTGCGGTTTTACTCATCAAACAGATTCCTACGGAATCTCCCAACCAGGTGTAGCTGGTTGTTAGTTCTATTTTAGCGCAGGCGGAATCGTTTGTCAAGTGCGGTTGCTAGCCGAGGCGGGTGCTAGGCAGACGGTGTTATGGTAATTTTTACCACAAGCGAATTGTGTATAAGTTGGTGGGGAATTTGTGGAAAAACTGGCTCGCCTCCCGGCGAGCCAGTCGTGATATAATATAAGTATGGCTTATATACGAAAGTTTAAGACGACGTCGGGGGCGACAGGGGTGCAGGTGTGCTACAAGGAGGGCGACACGGTGGTAAAGACTGTGCATGTGGGGTCGGCATCTTCGGAAAAAGGACTTTTGAAACTCCTACGGAAGGCGCAGGGAATTATTGATAGCGAAAAGGGAACACCGATGTTTAATCTTGATAGATTTAATAAGAAATAGTTTGTGCAAAAAAGGCCCGGTCTTACGACCGGGCGTGGGGGATGAAGAGTGTCAGTGCGACCGTTGTCGCCGGGTTTTCGTCAGAGACGATGATAGCGACCTTGGTGGGGTGGCCGTCGACAACGAGCTGATCGGTCTTGTAATGCTGGTAAGCATGACTATCAGTATTGCGCGGGCCGGGCTCCCAGGAGCAATCCAGAAGGCTGTCGGCAAGTGCCGTACGGTCTCTGAATTTGCCCTCGTAGGCGCCGCCCGGCGCGAGCAAACCATCCAGACTTCTCGCGAAGATGGCGGAGTCGCTCCGCACGCCGCGGATAATACTGGAGCGGACCAGATTAGAGGCACTGACGGAATATGCGAGCGTATTGTTTGGGTTCAACAAAAGAAACCCCTCCTTTCGTAATTGATACGCTTGATTCTATTATACCACGCTTTTTCGATTACGTCAAGTGTTTTTGTGTGGTATAATCGTTTTATGGAAGAGAACTATAATCTTGTGCGACCTGAAGTGGTGGAGTATGTAAAGACGGAAATTTTTCCGCGTTATAGGAAACTTAAAGGGCATGGACTAAAGCACATTCAGAATGTGATACGGCGATTGCTTATATTTGCGAAGCGGTAGAAGGATTGATAGAGCTGGTGTAAAGTTTGGTAGGGAATTAAAAAACCGACCCCGGAGGGTCGGTAAGGGGGATTAGTCGTCGATGGCGACCTCAATCATGAGGTAGATTTCTTTGGTTTCGGTATCGAAACCGAGGATGTCGTAGGCTTGCAGCCTGTACTTCGGGCCAGTGGTAACGCCGCCGATGGTCATGTGTTTGCTCTCGATGAGGGCGCGGATGAGCTGCGACGACAATATCGACTCTTTGACGAAGTCGGCGGTCAAGACAACTTGCTCGGACATAGAGAGCATCAGCGCATCGGTGAGGCCGCGGGCGTAATCGAGCGGGATTTTGACAATGCCGCGGATGATGCCGGTTTGCTTGAATATGGCCTCGGCTTCGGCCTCGGTCAGCTTCTTTTTGGTGGGGAACAGGATGCGGGTACCGATAATGCCATGCAGTTCGTCAGGGGTAGTAGTAACTTCCTCGATGTTGCCGTCGGGCCAAGAGATATTGTAGATATTCTTGTCGCTGTGAAGGTCCTGGCTTCTCGCGTCATCGCGAGTAACCTCGATCTTGTCCCAACCGTTGCTGTATTCCCAGTAGCTTTCGCCAAGCTGGGTAATAACGAGTTGTTTCATAACCTGCATAATAGAATCCTCCTTGTAAATGTACGTTCTAGGTGGGGTGTTATAAAGATATTATAGCATGATTTGGCTGGGTTGACAAGGGGGGAACGCGCGATGTTTATGAGAGGAGGTCGAGGTAATTCTTGCGGTTGATGAATGTCTCTTTGACTGGATGGTAAGCTTCAACGAAAGTCTTGGGGAGGGTGGCGGACCTATGTTCATTATATTTGACTTCGACAGCAGAAAGTTCGCCGTACTGTTCATGGAGCAAATCTACCTCTTGGCCTTGCGACGTACGCCAAAAATATAGATTGCCTAGGTTTTGCTTTTTATACTCAGCGATGATGTAATTCTCGAAAAGATTGCCGATATCTTGACGAGAATCGACGGGACGAAAGTCTCCAATCAGAGCGTTGCGAATACCGACGTCGAAAAAGTAAATTTTTCGTGAGGATTTAAGCTCGTTTCTGAGATTTTTGCCATAGGATGGAAGACGAAAAATAATAAAGGCCTGTTCCAGAAGGGAAATATATTTGTCGACGGTCTTATTGTCGAGACCAACAAGGTTCGAGAGTTCGTTAATACTAACCTGGGAGCCAATTTGAAAGGCGAGTGCCTTAAGAAGTATATGAAGACGATCAGTCTTGATTATTTCGGCAAGATTGATGACGTCTTTATATAGGTTTTCCCCAGAAAGATTTGTGACGATTTCTTCGGCGAACTCTTGGTGGGTGACGACATCGGGGTAAGAACCGTAAATGAGGCGGTTTGACAAGGCATCATACTCAGAGATGATGCCATGAGCATAAACGAGCTCGGAGAGTTTAAGCGGATAGAGCTGAAAATGCCAAATGCGGCCAGTCATGGGCTCATTGATCTTGTTAGCAAGCTCGAAGGACGAGCTACCAGTCACGACGAACTGCGTAGTAGTACCAAAATTGTCTTGGAGAATCTTAAGTTTTAGTCCGATATCCTCAATGCGTTGAGCTTCATCGATAATAACAGTGCGGTGACCGCCAATAATAGTCTTCGCAGACTCTACCGAAAGGTGGTCGAAGCGTGAGCGGGTGGCTTCCAAATCGCCGTTAAGCCAAAGTACATCCTCGGCGTCGTCAAAAATCTGATGGAGCAGGGTGGTCTTGCCGACCTGACGAGCGCCATAGATAACGATGGCTTTGCCTTTGCCAAGCTTACCTCGGATTTTGTCTTCAATTTCACGCTTAATCATATCCTGATTATAGCACAAGCCTGTTAGGTGGTCAAGGGCAAAATCCAAAAATCTTATAATAAATTTGGAATGGAATCCAAGAATCTTATGATGGTTTTGGAGCAGTGAAGGGGCAGACAATGCGCAAAACTTTATTGAATAATTTTAGCTTTAATGCTATAATGGAAGTGCGAAACTACAATTTGTTTATTTGTATTTGAACCATAAATGCGGCCTTTTACGGCGATTTGGCTCAAATACGAGCAAATTGTAGTTTCGCAACTAACGTAAAAGGTCGCATTTTTGTATTAGGTGTAAAAACTGGTGCGGAGGCGACAGAAAGAGGTAAAAATGGATCCATTCCTAAGCAATAATGAAGATAAAAACAGAGAACAAAGCTTGGGTGCACAAGCACTTGAAGGTATGCCATCATTTAATGAGCATATGCGGGCACACGAAGGTGCGACACGAGAAAGGCTGTTTAGCGAACTAAGCGCAAACGAACGTCCGGAGGGAGTTCGAGACGAGCAGGATTATCGGGAGTATTTAGCTGAAATGCGTGCTAGGCAAGCCGAATCGCTCAATAAAAACAAAGAAATACTTGACGGTATTAAGAGCGTCAAGAAACAAGACGATAGAGATTTTCTCATATCGATGTTGCCTTATTTCGCTGAAAAAAATTCTGAAGAAGCTACTAGTGATGGATTTAAAATTAAAGATTCTGCAATTGACTTATTTCAGTATGCGCTTACGAGTTCGAAGTCTAACAGCAATAACCCCGACTTCAATTTACGCGATGACTTAGAAAATGTTGAGGGCGAGTTTATGTCTAGAGATTTCCACGTTCGAAAGGGGAGCATGGATTACTTCATGTTATATGAATATCCTACCCTGAAAAAAGGGCAGGAAATCGAGACGCTTTCAAGTACGCCGGAAGGTACTGTATTTGAATATTCCAAAGAAGCTGATGGCCTAGACGCATACTTTGGCGAAGTTAGAATTAGTAATACATTAGAAGGGGTTGCTACAAAGAAAATTGGCGTCAGGACGTTGGGTGTCAATGAAGATGGCGACGATGCGATTGCATTGTTGGCTCTTGGGAGGGACTTAATGTCTAAAAAGAACGACGAGGGTGCGCCTTCTGAGGAATGGAAAAGGGTTGTAAAAATACGCGCAATTGAAAAAATATTCAACTCTAATTTTTTTGGCTATACGATTGATGAAACCGTTCGAGACATGATTAGAGATGACACATACAAGATAATGTCTGAGGTCAAAGGAGAAATGCTGAATCGAAATTTCGATCCAACACGTGCGCACACCATCGCTATGTCATTTTATAATTTAGGTTACTTAGTGACAGACGACGAGTTGCGGCGTGATATTAGAGAGTACGAATCTAACCATCGAGCCTATCTACGCAGACTTGAGGAGGGTAAAAAATTATTAAGTACCGAACAAGATTAAAAGTTTGTTCAAAGAGTTAAAATATAATAAATAACCGACTCTTTATGGGTCGGTTATTGCTGCTAGATGAGAGTGAGCTGGGATTTGAGGCGAGAAATGAGGGCCTCTTTTTCTTTGATGGCATCACGAGTCTCTTTGACAAGGTGGGCGGGGGCTTTGTCGACATAGTTTGGGTTCATCATGCGAGCATTCAGGCTATCAAGCTCGCGCCCGACAGAGAGAATCTTCTCGGTGAGGGCGTCTTTATAATCTTTTACGACCTTTTCGGGGACGTCCAGATAGAGTTCGTGATGCGCAAGAGCAAGACGAAGGCCACGTGGGGCGCCGTCAAGTGGAGTAACCGCCGGAACCTTGGTCAAGGTCTTGATAAGTAAAAGGTTATCCTCAACCAGGGAATCGTTATCAAAGAGGAGCTCGTACTTCTTCTCGTTGTTTTTGCCGGGCAGGGAAGCGATAGTGGTGCGAACCTCGGTAACAACATCGCGGAGATTCTCAAAGTTCTCGGCACTGATAGGGTCATACGCCAGATCGGTTGGCCAAGTGGCGTTAATAATCATGCCGCTAGTCCAACTGAGATTTTGCCAGATGGCTTCAGTGACAAATGGAGCGAAAGGATGCAAGGCAATGAGAAGATGTTCCAGGGTGACTTTGAGTAATGGGACGTTACGGTAAATCTTTTGCGATTCGAGGAACCAGTCGGCGTATTTGTCCCAGATGGTGTTTTGCAGAGTTTCAACAGCTTCGGCGAAACGATACGTGCGCATGTCGGATGCGACATCGCTCAAACACTGGTTAATCTCGCGGCAAATCCAGTCTTCGCCCTGATTGAGGGTGCTTGGCGAATTTGAAATGGCGTCCTCACCGTCTTCGTCGACAATGGATTGGATGAGTCTTGCGACGTTCCAGAGCTTGTTGCAGAGGTTGCGGCCGGCTAAGCAA
>CAZHTQ010000013.1:0-22552 GCA_964535375.1 uncultured Candidatus Saccharibacteria bacterium
TGCTACCAACAAAGCCAAATACGGTAAAGAGTTTTACGCTCGCATCGGTAAAAAAGGCGGTCAAAACGGTCACACTGGCGGTTTTGCTGCTAACCCTGCACTCGCCCGTGTGGCTGGCGCTAAGGGCGGTCGTATCTCTCGCCGTGGGCCTGCTAAGAAGGCAGCTTAAATCTATTGCACCTAGGGCAATGATAATCACCATCGGGTGTCTGAAATCGCGTCAGTCCGCAACTCGGGCAACGCGATTTTTTGTCTAACCACTCTCTATACGTGTCCAGTTCTTGCTCTACTATCCCTTCATCGTATTCGATCCCGTAGTAAACGCACAGATCGCGTGCCCGGGTCCAGGCTTCGCGCTCCATCTTGATTCTTCGCGCATCAGTTGTAAAATCACGGTGCCCGCATAAATAATGTCCCATTTCGTGCAAAATAAGTAGGGAATCGTTACTCTCGCCACCTGCCAGAACAATTGTCCGCGGCGGTCTGAACAAAAATTTTTCCCCCCGGACAAACCGCACTTCGGGATAATCATGCTTCAATCTATCTAACAAAACCATATCCATATTGAACAAATATTTTATACACCCATTATAGCATAGACAAAACCAAAATAATTTGATATAATAAAAACAGTTTTTTGTGATTTCTTAAAGAAATCCAAAAAGGAAGGAATAAATTAATCATGGCAAATGCCAAAAAATATACAATGGATGAATTGCTAGAGCAAAGTCAAGACTCATCCAAAAAAGTTATAGCAGGTGATACCGTTACGGGTAAAGTCATCTCTGTTAAGAAGCACGAGATTTTGATTGATCTCGGCAGTCAGGGCGTCGGTTTAGTACCACGTCGTGAAGCGTCGTTTGTACGCAATTTGAATCTCGGTGACGAGGTGTCCGCATCTGTTATCGAAGCCGAAATGGACGATGGGTATATCTTATTGTCCCTCCGCAAGGCAGTCAAAGACAAGGGCTGGGATGAAATCCAGGCTAAGCTAGATAACGCCGAAATCGTAGAAGTCACTCCGTTCGATGCTAATCGTGGCGGTTTACTCGTTGAGTATGAAGGTATTCGCGGCTTCTTGCCAGTCTCTCAGCTTTCTGCTGAACACTACCCACGCGTAGGCAGTGCTGACAAAGACGAAATCCTGCAGCGCCTCAACTCGCTCGTTGGTAAACCTATCAAGGTACGCATCCTGGATGCCATCAAGAAAGAAAACAAGCTTATCTTCTCTGAAAAAGAAGCCATCAAAGACGGTCTTGCCGAGCGTTTTGCTGAGCTCAAAGTTGGCGACACTATCAAGGGTGTAGTCACCGGTGTTGTAGACTTTGGCGTCTTTGTTAACCTCGACGGCATCGAAGGCTTGGTTCACATCTCAGAGATTTCCTGGGAGCGTGTCAACAATCCATCAGACTACGTCAAAATTGGCGACGAAATCGAGGCTAAGATTATCGCTATCGACAAAGAGCGCTTGTCTCTCTCTATGAAACAACTGGTTGAAGATCCATGGCTATCAGAAGTAGAGGGCCTGAAAAAAGGTGACAAAGTAGAAGGTACAGTTACCCGTATCACCCCATTTGGTGCTTTTGTTCAAATCAGCCCGGCCGTCGAAGCCTTAGTTCACGTATCTGAGCTTGGCGAAGGTTCTGATGTTGACCCAGAAAAGGTATTCACCCTGAACGAACGCAAGAGTTTCAAAGTTCTCGACATCGACAAAGAAGGTCGCAAGATCTCACTTTCAATCGCTAAATAATCACCACGAAACTCATAAAAACAAAACCCTATATAGGGTTTTGTTTTTATGATATAATGGGTAATATGAAGAATGTAAAAAAAGCTACTCGCCCCTGGTTCAAGTATTACGAGGAAGAAGGCGTGCCGACTAGTATAGAATATCCAGATTGTTCAATGGTAGATATGGTCATCCAATCTGCCGAAAAATGGCCCGACAATATTGCCTATATCTATTACGGTCACAAAGTTACCTATAAAAATTTCGTCAAAAAAATTGAAAAAACTGCTCGTGCCCTCAAGAATTACGGCGTCAAGGAAGGTGATCGTGTTACTATCTGTATGCCAAATACTCCAGAAGGCATCACTATGGTGTACGCCGTTAATATGGTGGGCGCCGTCTGCAATATGGTTCATCCATTATCCTCCGAAAAGGAACTAGAATATTACATCAAAGTTGCCGAATCTAAGTATGTCCTTACCATTGACGCTGTCTTCGACAAAATCTACCGCTTGCGCGATACTGCAGGGCTAGAACGTATTATTGTAGTGCGACCAAGCGATGGCCTCGGCTTCCTCAAGAAAAAACTCTACAATACTCTGCACGTTAAGAAGGTCAAGATTCCAATGAGCGACAGTCGCGTGGTATTATGGGAAGATTTTATTGCTAATTCGTATTTTTACCAGGGGAACTATCACGAGGAACGCGGTGCGAGCGATCCGGCCGTCATTATGTATTCCGGCGGCACCACAGGCGCCCCCAAGGCCGTCCTTCTTTCCAATCTCAACATCAACGCCGAGTCTATCTGTGATGGCGCGGTTATCCGCCAAATCGTACCTGGTGCCACGGTGCTCTCTATCTTGCCGCTATTCCATTGCTTTGGTCTCGGCGTTTGTATCCACACGCCGCTCTGTAAGGGTATGGGCTGCATTTTAATTCCAGCTTTTTCACATAAGCAATTTGCCGACATCATTAGGAAAAACAACCCCAATTTCATCGTGGGCGTCCCTACTTTGTTTGAAGCTCTTGTCAACACCAAGCTGAAGCCCGAGGATCTAAAATCCGTCACTGCCGTCATTTGTGGTGGTGATGCTTTAACCGAAACCCTGCGCGACAAAGTCAATAATTACCTCAAAACTCACGGCTCATCCGCCAAGATTCGCGTAGGCTATGGCCTTACCGAAGGGTCCGGTGCGGTCTGTCTTTCTCCTGAAAACTCTTTTGCCGACGGCATTATCGGCGCTCCTATGCCAGATACCGACTTTAAAATCGTCCAAAACGACACTTTCAAAGCTCTACCACCCGGCAAAGAAGGCGAGATTTGTATTAGTGGCCCGCTGGTTATGATGGGCTACCTCGGCGACGAAATTGAGACCACGAAAGCTCTCCGTCTCCACGACGATGGCAAGATTTGGCTTCATACTGGCGATATCGGCTATCTAGGCGAAGACGGTCTCATCTATTTTGCGCAACGCTTGAAACGTATCATTATCAGTAGTGGTTACAATATTTACCCCACCCATCTAGAATCCATTATCAACTCGCACGAAGCCGTCCTGACCTCCACCGTTATCGGTATTGATCATCACTACAAAGGGCAAGTCCCCAAGGCTTTCATCGTATTAAAGCCCGGTTATAAGCCAGGCAAACGCTTAGAGCGCGAGATTAGGGAATTGTTAGAACGCAACGTCCCCATATATGCTCTCCCAGTTGCCTACGAATTTCGCGACAAGCTTCCACAAACGTTAGTTGGCAAAGTTGCCTTCAAAAAACTCGAAGCCGAAGAAGAGAAGAAAAAATAACTAGACAATTAGTAGGTCACCCTCCACGAGTCAGTCTGTAAAAGACCTCGTGGAGCCAGCTTTACCTGTAATAATTTAGCAAAATTTTTAGTTTAGTTCTAAAATTAACTTTTTTGAAAAACCGATTTTTCCGCCAATGCGGAAAATACTCATGTAGCATCTCGCGTGACCGTTTAAATCCCGTACGCCCCTCTGAAAATCCCCGAAAATACTCCGCCGAATCCATCAGCAGATTCCAGACAAAAAACCATTCCAGCTCATCATGATATTTTTGCATGCCTCCTGCCGCCTTGAATCTATTTATTAAGTGTGTGAGTACTGGAAATATGTCAAAATATTTTTCACTCCACTCGGTCGGGTGCAAAGTCGAACTCTCATTTTGGTAATACACATAAAAAGATTGATCAATCGACGCCAACTTATCGGTATACAGTATCAGTGCTGGCATCAAATCCATATCTTCATGGATACATCCCTCCATAAACTCAAAATTATGGGATATATACCATGGCCTGCGTATTAGCACCTGTACCGGCCCCAGCTCATTGCGGATAAATTTGCTTTTAAACTCTGGATCGTCGGCATGTATTGCGGGTATGTATTGTTTATGCCCATCCGGATACACTTTTGTAAGCCCCAAAGTTACGAGGTCGGCGTCAGTTTTCTTGGCCTCTGCCACTAGCTGACGCAGCGATCCACCTGTTATCTCATCATCTGCATCCACAAACCATATAAAAGTACCTTTGGCTTCTCTTGCCCCCATGTTGCGTACTGCTCCCGCCCCTGGTGTACTGCACTGTAATACGCGAATAAGGTCCGGACGTTTTTTCTGATATTTCCTCAAAATTGCCAGGGAATCATCAGTTGATTTATTATCAATAAGTATAAGCTCGCACTTTTTCCCAAAAATCTCGCATGCTCGTATCACTGAGTTTAAGCATCTAGCTAGGTACTTTTGTGAGTTGTAAACCGGTATAATTACAGACACATCCATGCTATATATTATAACACAGTACACCTCAGTCGTAGTTGAAAACAAATAATTTTATGCTACAATAAGTATATGCTTTGGAAAATCTTACTAATTTTACTCATTTCCATGGTGCCGCTCATTGAGCTTCGCGGCGCAATTCCTGTTGCGGTGGGCATGGAGCTCGGTCTCCCCGAGTGGCTGGTTCTTATTATTGCCATCATTGGTAATATTTTGCCGGTACCTATTATTTATCTCTTTGCGCGCAAGTTCTTAGAATGGGGCAGTCTCCGCAAATGGAAACCGCTCAGCCAGTTCTGCAATTTTTGCCTCAAAAAAGGCGAGAAAGCCGGTCACAAATTGCTCAGCAAAGCCAAATCTGGTGTGTATTTTGCACTCTTCCTCTTCGTGGCGATCCCTATCCCCGGCACCGGTGCCTGGACCGGTACCCTTGCCGCCAGCATCTTAAATCTCGATTTTAAGAAAACCATCCTTGCTATCACTGCCGGCATCCTTGTCGCCGGGCTCATTATGCTCGCCGTCTCGCTCGGTCTTTTTAAAATCATTTTTGGGAATTAAGTCTTGATTTTGTAAACTAAGTGGTGTATAATAAAAATACATTCCCCTGTAGCTCAATGGTGGAGCAAGAAGCTGTTAACTTCGAGGTTGCCAGTTCGAGTCTGGCCGGGGGAGCCATGAGTAAAAAAAGACCCTTTGGGTCTTATTTTTTACTCATGATTTTCCGGGCCAGGCGCGAACGTCAGTTCGCCCTTGCTTAAATATTACCTTTGTGGTAAAATTAAAAGAGTAGTTTTTTGCACACAGAAAGGAGTAAGATGGAAGAAAAAACAATCTTAATCGCCGGTTCTATCACCGTAGATGAGCTCTCTAATGCGCTCGGGCTTTCTGTGACGCAACTTATTGGCGAGCTTTTCAAAAACGGCATCGTAGCCACCATTAATCAGCGCTTAGATTTTGAAACGGCTCAAATCATTATCGATGAACTAGGTCTTAAAAACGTCAAGTTAGAAAAGAAAAACACCGCCACCAAAACTAGCCATATCCACAGGGAACTATCCGACAAAGCTGTAACTCGCCCTCCAGTTGTAGCGGTGATGGGGCATGTTGACCATGGCAAAACAACTTTACTAGACACCCTCCTTCACAAAAAGACTGTCGAAGGCGAAGCGGGCGGCATTACCCAGCATATTTCGGCGTACCAGTTAAGCCACGATGGTCGCCTCATTACTTTTCTTGACACCCCTGGTCACGAAGCCTTTGCGGCCATTCGTCAGCACGGCGCTATGCTTACCGATATCGTGATCATCGTAGTCGCCGCAGATGACGGCGTCAAACCGCAAACCATCGAAGCCATCAACTTTGCCAAGTCGGCCAATGCCAAGATTATCGTCGCTATCAACAAGATCGACCGCGAAGGCGCTGACATCGACCGCACCAAGGCCGACCTCTCTCAACACGGTCTCCAGCCCGAAGAATGGGGTGGTGACATCACTATGGTGCCTATTTCTGCCAAGCACAATCAAAATCTCGATGAGCTTATCGATATGATTCTTCTCACCGCCGACATCGAGGAGCTAAAAGCCGACGTAGATATCCCATCTGAGGGTCTAGTTATTGAATCCCACATGGAAACTGGCAAAGGCTCTGTTGTAAACCTCCTAGTTACGGGCGGCGAGCTTAAAACCGGTGATTTCATTGTTGCCGGCAGCACTTACGGCAAGATCCGCACCATGCTAGACTGGCAGGGCAAGCCAAAGGGCAAAGCTTCGCCAAGTACACCTGTGACAGTTACCGGGTTCAAAGAGCTACCAAATTTCGGCGATCGTTTTATCGAGGTTGCCGACGAAAAAACCGCCCGCAAAATGGCCCTTCTCAATGCCGAATTATTAGCAAACGAGTCAGCGAGCGCCAATGTTACTAGTACCGACCTCCTCCGTATGATGAACGTCGCCGACAACTCCAAGATCTTTAACGTCATTGTAAAAGGCGACGTGCTAGGTTCGGTCACCAGCGTGGTGGACTCTCTCAAACTAATCGACACTCACGGCCTGGTCACTCTCAACATCGTATCTACCGGCGTGGGCGACATCAACGAAAACGATGTCTACATGGCTGCCGGTGGCAACACCGTGATTTACGGCTTCAATGTTTCCGTGCCTATCAATATCTCCAAAATGGCCGCTCGTGATGGCGTGCCGATTCGCACTTATAAAGTCATCTATGAATTGCTAGACGACGCCAAGCACGAGATGGAAAATCTTCTCGACGCCGAAATTATCGAAACCGATACTGGTGAAATGAAAGTCCTCGGCGTATTCCGCACCGAGAAAACCAGCATTATTGCTGGCGGTGAAGTTCTGAAGGGTGACGTAAAGCCTGGCTATCTAGCGAGAGTGGTCCGAAGCAAGCAACAAATTGGCGAAGCGGAGGTCGTAAGCACCCAAAAAGAAAAAATCGACGTGGGAGGACTCATCGCCGGCGAAACTGGCGGTCTTGCCCTCAAAACTACAAGCAGGATCGATCTTGCCGTAGGCGATCGTCTCAAATTCTTCATCCGCGAAACCAAAAAACGCACTTTGTAGCACCAGTCACGGTTGTGCCAGCTATAAATTACTTGCAAAACGCGCGAAGAGTGTGCTATAATATAAGCATATGCAGTTTGACGATAATTTTTTACAAGAAATGGGTCTCACCGCGATGCCCGAAGATCAAAAACAGGCTTTTCTAACCTATATCGAAGAAGAGCTTGAAGTTCGTATTGGTCAGCGTATATCAAGGGGCCTTACTGAGGTTCAGCTTAATGAATTCGACCAAATTACCGACCCTGCCGCCGCCGCCAAGTGGCTAGAAAAAAATCGTCCAGACTATCGCGAAATCGTAAATCGCACCATCGAAGAAATGAAAGCCGAAATCCGTGCCAACCGCAATAAGTTAGTCTAATCTAATTCTTTTTCGCATAACCGTTCATAAATGCTTTTGCGTCCATCGCTTTGCGCCCCTCAGGCTGCACCCGTGTAACGACCACAGAATGCCCGTCGGCGCAGGGAATCGTAAGCAGCGCCGTCTCACCCACCTTGGCCACATGTGCCTCTAATACGATGCAAGAAACGCCGTAAAACGCAAATTTGGGCTTCGGATAGCCTTGATACGCTACAATTTTGCGAAGCATCGTGTCGGCTGTATCTGTTGCCGGTGTAAGCATACTCATGCTCTTGTCAAGTTTCGTGGTAAACGTAGCTTTTGATTCATCCTGTGATATAGGAACCGGCAAATCGGTAAGATGCATAGCAATCCACTCCGCCCCTGTCTCTGCCAATCGTTGATAGATGGTAGCCTTATCAAGTGGTAATCCAGCAATATTCGTCTGGTGATATATCGGCCCAGCGTCCATCGCACGCGCTAGCTTCATAACCGATACTCCAAATTCTGTGTCGCCGGCCAGTATTGCGCTTTCTATTGGCGAGGCCCCACGGTATTTTGGCAGCAGCGAAGGGTGGATATTCAGTATCCCTTCTGGCTCAAAAAGCTTAAGCACTGGCTCGCGAATCAATACCCCAAACGACGCTAGTACCCCTATTGCATCAGGGTTCTCGCGCTTCATCCGGCATGCCTCATCTATATCCTCCCGCGTCCTCGCATGAAAAATCACTTGGCACTCGCGTTCTAGTACTGCTAATGCATAATCCGCCAACATCCCGTTACCAAAAAATATTATTTTGGGCTTCATGCCGTCTCGACTCATATTATCGCCCACACTATGCATTTTTACCTCCATTTCCTTACCAAATTATTCACCTGGTGATATATTTACTCAGTTAATCTTCGCCCCACAATTCGGCATTACCCGCGATTTCTTTTTCATAATCATCTACCGGCACCAGGTCACCTTTGTCGTTCATCTTATAAAATGCCTCTGAGTCGCCTCTTATATGGTCAATAAAAAGTACTCCGTCCAGGTGATCAATCTCGTGAAGTAGTGTCCGGGCAAGCTCATCTGTTGCTTTAATGCGCACCTCTGTGCCGTCTTCCAGTTTGGCTTTTATCCGCACCTTGGATGGGCGGGGAACTTTGCCATAAATCGTCGGTACAGATAAGCATCCCTCAAAATCGCGCTTTATCTTGCCATCCGCCTTGATCACTACCGGGTTAATCAGCGCTGTAAAAGACGCATTTTTCTTATCTTCCATATCATCACGCACTATGATAATCCGCTTTAGGACGCCCATTTGTGGTGCCGCCATTGCGGCCGAAAGCTCATAGGGATGTTCTTTTTCCCAGTCAAGCGATAATTTACGCATCGCAGCAATAGTGTCTAGCACTTCCTTATCGATAGTGCCAACTTTCTCTGATTTCTCCCTGAGCCGCGGATCCGGCGTCGTAATAATTTCCATAACCTTAATTATATCACAGGGCGCATATTTTTACAATAGCGACGGCGGGTCTAGCGTCACGCGAAAATTCTTGTCTAACCCCTCGCACGCCTTCACGAGCGCCCCTCTGGCTGTCGCTCGCACGATTATTTCCCATGTATAACCTCTACTGTTACGCTCGTGAAACGCCGGCATCGGTGGCGACACGCTGAGCGCGGGATTTTTTGCGAGCTGCCTAGCCGCCTCTCGCACCTTGCGTACCACTGTCGCCTCTGTTTTCATTGTGATATCTAGTTTCATGATGTATCTATATGGCGGAAACCCACTTCGCCGCCTAGCTCTCAGCAAATACTCAGCAAATCCCACATAGTCCTCAGCTATCGCGAATTTTATTACCGGATGCTCCGGGCGAAAAGTCTGGATTATCACCTCGGCAGTACTAATGTGCCCGCGTCCTACGCGTCCTATCACCTGCGTTATAAGCTGAAATACCTTTTCTTCCGCCGCATAATCTGGTAGCGACAGCCCTGCATCCGCGGCGACCACCCCCACCGTTGCGAGCCTTGGCAAATCCAGCCCCTTGGCCACAGTCTGCGTTCCGATTATTATATCTACCTCGCCGTCGCGCACCTTGTCATATACGGCGTCTAGTCCCTCATCCTTTTTGTTATCCGCATCAAATCTCATTACTCGCGCCTTAGGGAACAGCCGCGTCAGCTCCGTTTCAAGCAGTTTCGTCCCAAACCCTTTATGTATCAAATCTGGGTTGCCGCATTTTGGACACCCAGCTGGCACTTTACAGCTAAATCCGCATGTATGACATTGTAATATATATGTATCTGCGTGCAGCGTGAGCGGTAGATAACAGTTAGGACAAAGCAGCTCCTCGCCGCACTTCTCACACAAGGTCAGCGGGCTCGACCCCCTTCGGTTGTGAAATAATAAAGTCTGCTGACCAGCATCCAAATTCCGCTTTATTGCCGCGAGCAGTGCATTAGAAAAATACCGGTTCTTACTAAAATTATCCCTGTCTTTAAAATCCACTTTACTTACGGTGGGCCTTATCGCGGTGCCTTTAGCCTTCTCACTAAGCGTCACCAGCGACCCCTGTTTCTTAGCAATATAATAATCTGCCACCGTAGGTGTCGCCGACCCCAGCACACAGTCACATGGAATAGTTTTCGCCATATAGCTCGCCACCCGTACCGCCGAGTAGTGAGGCGCATTTTCTTGATAATAGGTAGACTCATGCTCCTCATCTATAATAATTAGCCCAAGCCTCGCCACCGGTGCAAAAAGTGCCGACCTTGGCCCTATTACTATCTGAGGCGCATCGCTACCAAGCAAGGCATTAAAAATAAGGTGCCTTTCCGCCTCTGTTTGTTTGGAGTGAACCATTGTCACCCGCCCGCCAAAAACTTCCCGAAAAACCCGAACAAGTTGCCCCGTCAAGGCGATTTCTGGCACCAAAAGTATCACGGATTTTTGCGCCCTGAGGGCATTATCAGCCAGTTTGAGGTATATATTGGTCTTGCCGCTTCCAGTCACGCCATGCAGTAGTTTTGTGGCTCCTGCGGCCTCCTGGATGGCTTGTAGAGCATTTTTCTGGGCCTGGTTAAGCGGGATTTCGGCCTTAGTGGCCAATTGTTCGGTTTTTGCCAAGGCTCCTCGCCGTTTTTTCAGAATTCCATTTGGCAGTATCATGGCAAGAGTGCTAGAAGCTGTAGCGCGGTAATATTTCGCAATCCATCGCGCCGTGTCCACTAGGTGTTTTGGCAGCGGCGTTGAATACAAAATTCTCGTAATCGGTTTACATTCAAATTCTGGTCGCGCAACTTTTTTTATCACTACTCCAGGCACTTTCGCTCGCCCCACCGTCACCTCTACCAGCGTTCCTGGCTCAATCTCTCCATCAAAACTATACGTCAGTAGCTCCGGCGCATTGGTCTTTCCAGGTATCACCTCATAATACATACATATATATTATACTATGTTGTAATTTTTACGCAACATGTGCTATAATAGAATGAGTTAAAGAGGTAATATGTTAGATTTATTTGTTTCGTCAAGAGTTCGCCGCAAAATAATCGTAGTCTTTGCTAAGTACCCAGACTTCAAGACCCACGTCCGAGGCTTAGCTAAACTTATTAAGGAAGACCCAGGTAATATTCAACGCGAGCTTGAACGTATGGCGGATGGCAATTTTCTAATTGTCACTAGGCGTGGCAAGACCAAAATCTACCAAACCAACAAAAAATACCCCATTTTGAAGGAGCTCCAATCTATCGTTATTAAGAGCCAAAAGGGCACCGCCAAGCCATCCAAAACCATTAATTAATAGAGGCAGTAAATGAACAAATTATTTACTCAGCTCCTCGAACTTCGCCATATTGATGACAACTTTTTGTATCCCAAATACGAAAATCTAACCGACCCATTTGTTATTAATGATATGGAGCGGGCGGTATCTAGGATTTCGCAGGCCATCAGTTCTCACGAAAAAATCCTTATCTATGGTGATTACGATGTTGACGGCGTTACATCTAGCACTCTCATGGAGCAAGCGCTAATTCTTGCCGGTGTGCAGCCAGCCAATATCACCATCATGTTGCCAGACCGTTTCCAGGATGGCTACGGTATGAGCCCGCGGCTCATTACTCGCGCCGTAGATAGTCATATTACGCTCGTTATCACCGTAGACTGCGGCTCCCGCAATCACGATATCGTGAATGAGCTAAACCTCCACCACATCGACTCCATCATTACCGACCATCACGAATGCACTGCTGATTTACCGGCTGCCGTCGCCATCATCAATCCGCATCGCCACGACTATACTGGCCCCGCCAGCTTGCAGCACTTAGCCGGCGTAGGCGTCGCTTTCAAACTAGCCCAAGCCCTCGTGAACAAAAATTTTATCAAACCTGGTCAAGAAAAGTGGCTTCTTGACCTCGTCCTCCTCGGCACTATTTGTGACAGTATGGTCTTAACCGGTGAAAACCGCATCCTGGCCTATTACGGCGCCAAGGTTTTGGCAAAGACCCGCCGTTTAGGGCTCAAAGAGCTTATGCGCTCCGCCGGCGTCAAATCCATCACTTCAGAATCTATTGGCTTCCAACTAGGGCCTAGGTTAAATGCCGCTGGCCGTCTAGACACCGCCGAACTATCTCTAAATCTCCTCCGTACCGACTCCGCCGCCACCGCCGCCTCTCTTGCCGCCAAGCTGGAAGATCTCAATAAAAAACGCCGCGACGAGCAGCGTGCCGCCACCGACGAAATCGCAAAACGTCGCACAACTAATGCCGATGATACCTCGGTCATCATCGAAACCGGCCCTTGGCATGAGGGCATTCTCGGCATCGTCGCCGGCCGCTTGGTGGAAAGTTATCAAAAACCCGCCTTCGTCCTCGCCGCAATCGATAATAATATTTTTAAAGGCTCCGGCCGTAGTTTTGGCGATTTTAACCTCGCCGACGCCCTTAATTACGCTAGCTCCACCATTATAAGAGGTGGCGGCCATGCCGCCGCCGCAGGTGTTACGTTGGACGGCAAAAACCTCTACGCTTTCCGCGAAAAAATCAATGAATATTACCGCAGTCTGCATCTTGTAAACCAAGAGCAGTTCCTAAAAATCACGCCAGATATCACCACAAGTAGCGTACAAGACTTTTCGCTAGATTTTCTCGACAGTCTCAAACTTCTCGAACCATTTGGCCCTGGCAACCCCGAGCCTACCTTTAAGATCACCGGTGCATCCATCATGTTAGCAAAGCGTATGGGCACGAGCGGCCAGCATCTCCGCCTAGATATCAAGGGCCGCGACGGCAAAATCCTAAAATGCGTTGCTTTTTCCGTGCCCACAAAGTGGTTTAACTTGCAAAATGACATAAACTACGATTTTGTCATCGCCCCCGTTGAAAACGAATTTCGCGGCACCCGCTCCTGCGAGGCTCGCCTTCTGGACGTTATCCCCGTACAAGAAAATTAATCAGCCTTCGTGGCTTCCTCGGTTTTCTTATCTTTGCGTCGGTTCAACCTATTCATCCCCTTAATGATCATAAAGATCACCCAGGCAATAATGAGGAACTCAATCACATTTTGAATAAAATTACCATACGCAATCACCGCCTCGTCACCAGTGCCAAAGAAATTTGGTATCCGTATCGCAAGCCCAGTAAAATCCACTCCACCAGCCACAAGACCCACTATCGGCATAATAATATCATTAACCAGGGAATTGACTATTGCCGTAAATGCCCCGCCTACTGCGACACCTACCGCAAGATCTACCACCGACCCACGATTAATAAACTCAATAAATTCTTTCCGAAACCCCGAACTTTTTTCACGCGTTTCAGTCAGTTTTTCCTTACTTTTTTCACGCGTTTCCGTGAGCTTTTCTTTAACCTTAGTCTTATCCATAGCACTCCTATCTTAAATTATTTTGTTTCCGAAAAATCATTAAATTGTGTATAAAGATTTCCCAGACTATCATAAAAAGTTCGCATCACACCTCGTAAAGTGTCATTATTTGCGGCGTTATACACATCGGCTGTTTCGCCCATGATGAGCGACACCTCGTATGCCATTTTGTGCGCATAGATCCTGTCTAATATCCCATTAATCTTTGCGTTAAAAAGCTCGGACTCTAACCCCTCTTTATTAAGCAGCGCCGATTCCGTTAGCGCTTTATCTACCGAATTGGCCTTATAATTGTACGTCTCGGTCATGTAACTAGTCAAGTCGCGACTTGCATTCGACAAAACCGAACCTAAAGACGCACTGCTAGACCGCAAATTCGATGACTTCAAGTTGTCTTGATAATCAGTTACTACGGCAGACGTATTATTAATATGCAACAAAAGCGAAGTTGCTTGTTTTTCAAGCCCGCCCTTACCACCGCCAAGGGCCGCCCCCACTATTATAATCACAATCAAAAGTGCCACCCCTATACCTACCACCTTAAAAATCGGCGACGCCATAAGACTGCCCAGTCTCCCGCCCTTACCTTTTTTAACCGGCCGCGCCTCGGCCGAAATCTGATTTAGATATTCTTGTCCATCCATGTTATAATAATTATATCATGAATGACCTAAAGGAGGAAATTAAATCTCGGCTCGCCGTCGAAGATGTTGTCGGGCAATATGTTGAACTTAGGCGCAGCGGTCGCACGCTCAAGGGTCATTCTCCATGGGGCGTTGATAAAACCCCTAGCTTTATGGTTTCCCCCGAAAAAGGCATCTGGCACGATTTTTCCGCCAACAAGGGCGGTGATATTTTCTCTTTCGTTATGGAAGTTGAGGGCATTAGTTTCAAAGAAGCTCTTGAAAAATTAGCCGCCCAAGCGGGCGTAGATATTACCAAATATTCCGGTGGAGATAAGGGCGTTACAAAACGCAAACTTCGTGCCAAAGAGGCGCTGGCGCTTGCCGCCAAATATTACCAGGCATGTCTTGTCCGTGATAAAACCGTCTGTGAATATGTTTTTTACCAGCGCAACATGAACCGCGGCACCGTGAGTGAATTCAAAATCGGTTATAGCCCAGCTAGCGGCAAGGCTTTGCTTCAAGTACTCAAAAAACGCGGCTTCACCGAGCGAGAGCTGAGTGACGCTGGACTCTTAAATCGCTTCGGTTCAGATATGTTTAGGGACCGCGTCATGATACCATTTATCGACACTACCGGCAACGTGATAGGTTTCACCGCCCGCATCGTGGGCAAGGGCGAGCCTAAGTATCTCAATACCCAGGAAACCATTTTGTTTAACAAATCTCGCTTTATCTTTGGCCTCTACAATGCCAAAGAAGCCATCCGCCGCAACGGTTTCGTGGTGATTGTAGAAGGCAACATGGATGTCATCTCTTCTCACCAAGCCGGTGTCAAAGAAGCCGTAGCTACTAGTGGTACCGCCATGACCGAGCAGCACTTAAAAATGTTATCCAATTTGACCCCCGATATTCGTTTGGCCTACGACGGCGATGCGGCTGGCGTCAAGGCCACCGAGCGCGCCATCATGCTGGCTGGCGACCTTGGTATTAATCTTACAGTTATTTCCAATTATCATGGCGCCAAGGACCCCGATGAACTTATCCAACGTGATCCGTCTCTCTGGCAACAGGCCGTAGCGGAGCGCATCCCGGCTGTAGACTGGCTACTTCACAAGTACGAAGAAAATCTAGATCTCCGCGAGGCCCCCGCCAAAAAGCAATATTCAGACGTTGCCTTGAAACTCCTCAGCTACGTCAAAGACGAAGTAGAGCGCGCCGCCTACGAAGAAAAAGTTGCAAAAAAACTCGGCGTGGGCGTCGAAATCTTGCGCGACAAGGGAGAAAGATTGAGTAAAAAATTAGAACAGGCAGCTGCCAAGCGCTATTTAAAAACCCCAAAAACTACCGCCGTACCAGACCACATCAAGAAAATGGAAGATTCTTTGCTCGCACTCAAAATCTACGGTAAAGTTAAGACTATCATTCCGCTCGACCCACCTACCGATCCGGTGCGGCTGGCCGAGCTCGAACTCGTCTTTAATACCGACCACGAAAACATCGATGTTGCAAATTACGAAGAAGAAGCTTCCGACCTTCTCGCCCGCTATCGTCAAGAGATCCGTAAAGAAAAAATCAAAACTCTAAGTGCCAAGCTGGACGAACTAGATGATAACAGCGAAGAATACGAAGAAGTTTTGATGCAACTCCGCAACATCAATAGCGAATAAACATAGCAGCCATTAGGTTTTACAATTTGCATCTTGCAAAAAACTCAAAATAGGCTTATAATTATTCCTAATGAGCAGTACAAATGACGATATTTTGAACGTAAAAGACTTAGCTTTTGATTTTGATGAGCCAGGTCTTAGTGATCTAGAAAACGAAGAGGAGTTTGGCGATGAAGATCTCGCCATCACTGCGGAAAATGTCGACGCTTTTGCTGACGATTCCGTACGTCTTTATCTTCGCGAAATTGGCAAGATTCCGCTACTATCTAACGAGGAGGAGGCCGACCTCGCTGCCCGCATCGTAAAAGGCGATAAGAAAGCCAAAGACAAGATGGTTGAGAGCAATATGCGCCTTGTCGTGTCTATTGCTAAGCGCTATGGCGGCCGCGGGCTAGATTTTCTTGATCTCATCCAAGAAGGAAACACTGGTCTTCTTCGTGCCGTCGAGAAGTTTGACCCGGCCAAGGGTTTTAAGTTTTCTACCTATGCTACATGGTGGGTGCGCCAGGCTATCACCCGTGCTATCGCCGATCAAGCTCGCACTATCCGCATCCCAGTTCATATGGTCGAAACTATCAACAAGGTACTCCGTACTACCCGTAAGCTTACCTCGGAGCTCAACCGCGAGCCAACCAACGAAGAAATCGCCGAAGAACTCGGTATGGAGCCAGACAAAGTTGACTATGTTATGCGTATCAAGCAAGATATTGCCTCTCTTGATGCCTCTGTTGGTCGCGAGGGCGACGACGAAGATTCCGTCCTCGGCGATTTTGTCGAAGACGAAGAGCGTGACTCTCCCGAAGATTCGGCTGCTAATCAGATTTTGAAAGAGCAACTTTCCGAAATCATTGCAACACTTACCGACCGCGAACAGAAGATTATCCGTTTGCGTTTTGGTATCGGTGGTGGTCGCCCCCACACCCTCGAAGAAGTTGGCAACGAGTTTGATGTTACCCGCGAGCGCATCCGTCAGATCGAGGCCAAGGCCCTCTCTAAGCTTCGTAAGAACAAAGACACCAAGAAACTGCATGAATATCTAAAATAGGAGAACCACATGAAAAACTTTATTGCCAGTCTTACCGCCATTGTCCTTAGCTTTTTTGCAGCCACATCACCAGTCATGGCTGCCGGCGACACTGCCGCTACTAATTCTGGCGAAAGCGCTATTATCCTTAAAGACTGCGCCAAGGCAGACAATGGTCACGGCGAGGGCATTATCTGTATCATCCAGCTCGTTATTAACATCCTTACTATCGGCATCGGCGTAGTCGCGGTTATTGGCATTACTATTGCAGGTATTCAATATATTACTGCCGGCGGCAATGAGGAGCAAACCAGGAAAGCCAAGCGCCGCATCTTTGAGATCGTTATCGGCCTCGCCGCATACGCAGTAATCTATCTAATACTCTATTTCTTGCTGCCAAATTTCGCCGGTACCAACGTGCCTACAGGAAACTAACCTATGCGCCGTCTGCTCGTTGTCTATAACCCAAATTCTTCCCAGTATATCCATGTTAAGCGCGAGTTCTTGTCTCAGCTTCCCAAGTTAAAATCTGTCATGGTTGGTAAGTTTACCATCGAGAAAGCCCCTTTTAGTAAAAACGTTACCCGTCTTAAGAAAGTCCTAAAAACCGGCGATACTGTTATCGCTGCCGGTGGCGACGCTACTGCCTCGGTCTGCCTTAATGCCATTCTTGAGTCTGGCAAAGACATTACCCTGGGTGTCCTGCCTTACGGTAATTTTAATGACCTCGCCCGCACCCTCGGCACCATGAAAAAAGAAGATATCCTTGATTATGTCTGGGCTAGCGACTCCGATAATATCCGGGCGGGTGACGCCCGTGGAAGGGTTCCCGCGAAGCTCCCGAAGGGAGGATGTCGCGGGAGGGACAACGGGCGGCAGGACCCGCCCCGTATCGTTAGCCTCTACCCCATCGACATAATCGTAGATGGCAAGCATTGGCGTTATGCATCATGCTACGTTACCGCCGGTATGACCGCCGAGGCTGTCGAACTCTTCGACGCCCCCAAATTCCGCAAATACATGCAGCAGGGTCACAAAAGTTCCTGGCGTTCTTATCTGGCTCTCGCCAAGTGGTATTTCAAGAACCGTCATAAGCACATTTTTATCCCCGAATTTACGTTAAACGGCCAGCCTACTAAGAAGGGCATTAGTGACTACTGCGCGCTCTCTGGCCGCTCAATGTGCCGCGTCATGAAAGGCGGCGACGATTATTTAAAACCTCAAGTTTTTCGTAGCGAAAACTGCTGTCTCGTCAGTTTTCCGCGCCTATGCGCCCTCATGTTTAAGGCCATTTTTTTCCGCACCCCCGGCACCGAAACCACGCGCGACCTCCTAGAATTTACGCATCCTGCCACTATTGAGCTTCAGGCCGAGGGCGAGTATCAAGTTTTTAAGGACGTTAAGACTATCGAAATCATTAAGCCAACCGACAAATCCATCAAAGTTATTCACAAGGAAAGGAGATAATATGAACGAGGAAGAAGCCCTAAAACAAGTTATCGACTACATGAAATCCCACTGGCCTAGCCCCGTCAAGTCTAAGTGGCAGGTCGGCCTCGAAGAATACTCGCGCATCTTGCCCAAAATTATCGCCGATTTTACGAGCGGCGCCACCAAGTCCCGTGAGTTTATTCGCATCGCCGGGTTATCTGGGTCTGGCAAGACTTCGCAAATCCTCCCCGCTGTCGAGGCGTACGCTGCAAAACGCCGCATAAAACCTATTTTAATTGCCGCTCGCCGTTTTGTAGAATACCATCCATTTGTAAACGAGATCAAGTCTTACTACGGCGAAGAAAACCTCCGCAAAAACACCGACGAATTTAGTACCATTATGATGTTCCTCGTCTTAAATGCCATCACGCGGCAAGGCTACGATATTATTCTAGACGTCACTCTCTTAGATCCTAAAGTTGAGCAAATTTTACTTTACATGCTACGCACCAACCACTACCAGCCTTTGCTTCTCATGATTGCTACTTCGCCTACCGTCACCGAGCATTTTCTGGGTGGCCGCGCCTGGCGCCATACCAAAGAAACCGAGCAAGAATTCATCCGTGCTACTGGCCGCGCCCTTGATTTCTACGCAAAGAACGCCCCAGATCTTCACATTATTCTCTGGAGTGTCTATGACAAAGCCCCCATCTACGACGGTGAGATAGAGCGCGCCTTGCCCATCTTTGCCGATTATTCCGCACGCACCACTTTGCCAGGGAAAGACGACGACGCTCGCCGCGCCGCTAAAATCGCTTATATGGAGTCGCTCGCTGAGCAGCCGTGATATAATAAATGTATGAGTAATTATTTTACTATAAAGGACCCACTAGACGCCATCATTGCGCGCACCCTGCCAGATGAAAAGGTGCTCGCCACTCGGCATATCCTCACCGGCTGGACCAATATCGTGATCGAGGTTACCACCGATACCCACGCTTACTTTTTCCGTTTTCCGCGTAACCCTTTCTGGTCCCGCATGATCGAGAAAGATGCCGCCGTCTGCAATTTTGTTGATGGTAAAACCAGTTTTTACACCCCGCAAATGAAGCTGTGTTATGACGAACATCGCCGCCCATTTTCCGTCCACGAAAAAATCGAGGGCTACACCCTCGGCGACCGCATTTATCATTTGTCGCACACCGCACTCACCGGAGTCGCCTACGATACGGCCAAATTCATCAAAGAGCTTTCCGGTATTGACCTTCGCGAAGCGCCCGCCAAAGTCAAGTACCCCCTAAGCCGGTTTCTGCGCGAGCTAGATTACGAGCATTACGACCACCATATTGATGCCGACCACGCCTATATCAAATCTACCGAAGACACCAAGCTTGTTCATGGCGATCTCAATCTTGGCAATATCCTGTTAGACGAGAACGACAAAATGATCGGTGTCATTGATTTTTGCTTTGCTGGCACAGGGAATCCTCATATGGATGTAGCCCGCATCCTTTCTCGCCCCGCACCGCAGGAGTTTTCCGATATTTTTCTCTCCCAGTTTGATAACGAGGAGGAAGTCGCGCGTATGCGCACCGCCTGGCAACACATCGACGCCGGCTACGCCAGCCACATCCGCACCCATTTTCCCGAGATTAACTTAAATCAACTTTAAGTCCTATCTCTATTATATCACACTTATGCTCAAAAGTCAAATTACCCCTGTTATGCAGGGGTAATTTTGTCGCGCAAACCACTTGCGCCTGGCAAAAATATGGTGTATAATGGTTGTATTAACAAAACGAATTGAGAACCCGGATTGTTAATGTTGAAGAATTATACTACCGTTAGAAGTTAAAATAGGCGTCACTAGGTCCGTTTGTCTTCTAACTGTTTTATAACATCAGATGGCGATCCGGGTTCTCCCTAGCGGCGCCTATTTTGGCGTATGGCCCACTAGGATTAAAAGAGAGGAAAGGAACTCTAATGAAGGTCATACAAAACAAACTAACCAAATCATTAACCGGGCGGGTGATGGCTTTTCAGGGGGACCCCCGAACCAACCGGATTCGGGGGAAAGAAAAGCCAGCAGGACCCGCCCTACTTATTATTCCGTTTCTTGTTGTTTTATCGTTCCTATATATTAATATATATATTAATACTACACTTGCTAACTCCCATGCCGTCAATGATACTGATTCTTACAGCTTCAATCTTGCCGATACCACCAACTTGTCTATCTCTTTGCCCGCCCCCGAAACCCTCACTCTCACTCCATCCGCCGAAGGTGTTTTTGGTTCCAAATCTATTGCGGTGGGTGTTAGCACTAATAGCCCTTATGGCTATACTCTTACTATGTCCGCCGCATCTTCGTCCCTCTCTCGGAGTGCGGCGGTAGGAGGAGTCACCCCCACCATCCCAGCACTAGAAACCGCCGTAAGTGAGGCCGACTTCCCAAACAACTACTGGGGTTTCAAGCGTACCAGCACTGCCATTGCCGATACTAATTACCAACCAATGCTTGCAAATCATAGTGTACTAGTAAACAATACTTCCGCCAATGCCGATTCTAGCAGTAGCACCATCACCTTTGGTGTAAAGTTAAGCAACGAAACCCCCTCCGGCGATTATTCTATCAATATAGACTTCCTTGCGGTTACCAACGTTGCTCCCAATCTCTACTACATGCAAGACGCTACCAGTACTTCTCTTGCTGCTGCTATGCCTAGTGTGGGCGACACTACCGTATTGTATGACCGTCGTGATGGCCAGGAATACACTATTGCTAAGCTCAAGGATGGCAAATACTGGATGACGAAAAATCTCAATCTCGCCGGCGGCACCGTACTCACTTCCGAAGACACCGACATGGCACCAGGCTATACCATGCCTACTACCTACGTAGACCCAGACTCTGGCGCTACTCTTCCAACTGGCTTTGGTGAAGGTAATAGTCTTCCAGCTTCTAGCAAAACCGGTTTTGATAACGATTACAAAGCCTTTATATATAATACTGACAATAATACTGATACTTGTACTGACCCAGGTTGTTATTCATACTATTCTTATAATGCCGCTACTCTCGGCTCTGGTATGGATATATCTTCTGACAATGCTGATGCTCCATACTCAGTATGTCCTAAGGGTTGGAAACTACCAACTTCTCGTTCCACTTTGGAGCTTGCCAAAACTAGCTCAGACTTCTACCAAATGGCCATCCATTACGGTCTAAATCCAGCAGATGTCAATGAAAATCCTGATAACGCTCCCACATTTTGTAGTTTAGCTGGTGACGGTGGTGACTGTGGCAATAAGACTATCCCCAATTTCTTACGCGCCGGCTACTACCTCAGTTCTGCGTTTTATGGCGGAAGTACGGATGGAATCTATTGGTCACTTACTGCTAGTGGTAGTATTTCCGCTCGCAACCTGCACTTCACCTCAGGTGACGTCTATTCCGCCTACAACGCCAATCGCAGGTACGGGTTTACAGTCCGCTGCCTCTTTGACGCCACCATGCAAAACTTCTCGCAGGATGATGCCGCCGCCATGGCAGAGCATCAAGTAGAAACCCTCGTAGATGCACGTGATGGACAGAACTACACCGTAGCTAAGCTCAAAGACGGCAAAGTCTGGATGACCAAAAACTTAAACCTCGCCGGCGGCACCACTCTCACCCCCGCCGATACAGATATGCCGACAGGATATGTCCTGTCTACTGCGTACGGATTTCAAGAGGAAAATAAACTGCCAGAATCATATATAGTGACAGACGGAACAACTATAAATGGCGGTTTTAGCGAAAATACCGTTAAGGCAGATATATATAATACCGGCATAGAATGTAACTACTGGGGCCCATGCTCATCATACTATTCATGGACTGCGGCTACTCTGGGTTCCGGGGTTGACATACATGGAGATAATAATGATGCCCCATATTCCATTTGTCCAAAAGGATGGCAATTGCCAAGCATACGCACAACACAGGATGCCGGTGGCGATTTTAACAATCTTATGATTGCGTACGGAATGAGTACAGAGTCAACAATCCAAAGGAACGCTTCTTTAATAGTTCAGCAGTTCGAACCGGGAACGGTCCCGAATTTCATATATTCTGGCGATTATTATAATAGCATGTATTCGCCAATGGGTGCCGCCATGGTTCTAACAAGTAGGACTGCAAAAGGTGATTCTGGAACATTCTTATCTAATCTGTGGGGGGATAATATCGAGTTAACACTTTATGCCACCAGAAGGTGGGAAGGCAATCCAGTCCGCTGCCTCCTCCGTACCGAGTAGCCAATAATTCAACAACTTCCGAGAACTCATTTCTCGGAGGTTCTTGCTATGAGCTATTGACATTCTAAAGAAAAAGCGATAAAATAAAACTAGGTTAAAAGACGCACAAGATACTGAACTGAATCGAGTGCGTTTTTTCCAGATTTTATCGTCATCTGTGCTATACTTATATTATGGACAACGTAAAAATT
>CAZHTQ010000014.1:0-20656 GCA_964535375.1 uncultured Candidatus Saccharibacteria bacterium
TCGCCGATGGTAATGTGTGGATGACGAAAAACCTCAACCTTGCCGGCGGTACCACCGTTACTCCCGCTGACACGGATGTAACTTCTAACTATGTTCTGCCAGCAAATTCAACTACTGGGCCTACGGGTTTTAGCAAGGTAGCTAATTCGGGCAGTACTATTTGTTTTAATGGCACTGAAATATTGCCTTGCTATTCATATTACGACATTTATACCGCTACAGCGGGTACAGGTCCCGCAGATGATGCGCCATCTAGTATATGCCCATCGGGATGGAAATTGCCAACAGTTGGTCAGGTAGACTCTCTAAGACAGAAATATAGTAGAGCTGAAATGTTTAGTGAACCAGTGTCGTTCTTAGCATCTGCCGCTTACAATTCGGGCCCCAATCGAGATATGTTTGACAATGACATTAATACATATCCAGAGGCCTGCATATGGACAAGACAAGGCATAACTAACTTTTGGACTAGAGGTAACCAGAATTCATTTGTGATATCTGGTGCCGACTCTGCGTCACAAGGTAATGCCGTCCGCTGTGTCAAAGATCGCTCCATGCAAAACTTCTCCGCAACCGACGCCGCAGCAATGAGCGAGGGGCAAACGATAACACTAGTTGATAATCGTGATGGCAAAGAGTACGAAGTTACCAAAATCAACGGCCGCGTCTGGATGACCCAGAATCTCGCCTTCACCGGCACTCAGCTAACCCCCGCCGACTCCAACGTATCGGAAAACATAACCATGACCTACTACTCCCTCGACAAAAACGACGATTCCTACATGGACCACTGCGACGAAACAAATGGGTATAACTATGCTTGCATTAAAGACTCCGGCTCTACGGAAACCGGCGTTTGGTACAACAGTCTTGCAGCAACTGCAAATACGACTGAAGGGTCAGTGGACTCAGGCGATGTTGACTTCGACATCTGTCCGAAGAATTGGCACATGCCAAGCGAAAATGAGTTTCAGCAAATAACTAGCTACAATGTTCTTTATTCACCAGTAAAAGGTGGCTATTACCAAAATGGAGAAAAAAATACTGTAACAAGTGGATATTGGAATTCTCGAACAATGTATGACCGCACTTTTAGATACTATCTGCAGTTTAATCGACGTGGTGAAAATGAGCTGATGGTGTTAAGCGATAGTCCAAAATATGATGGGACATTCGTCCGTTGTATCGCCGACTAGCCAAAACTCTTTACAAAAAGCATTTAGCATGCTACAATGATAGTATCCCCCCCCAGCTTGGTTCGTCCCGCTGGGGCCATTAAGTTTTTGGAGGTAGCATTGAGAGCTGTTAAAACTATTATCTATATAGATGGTCAAAATTTCTTATACAAAGTTTCCGAGCGTCTTATCGTCGCAAACCTAATCTCTAGTAAGCAGGATATCTATTCTATCGATCTTAAAAGCCTTTTTTCGCCATTATTTTCGCATACGGATCTTGAAATACGATACTATGGTGTTAAGAAAATAAGTAGTGGCGCCAACCTTAACGATGCACTACGAGAAAAAGCATCTTATTTTGCTGATAATTTGCGCCGTCTTAAAAACTATCTGAAGAAAGAAGGTATAATTTATGTACCAAAAGGAAGTCTTAAAGTTCGCACTGGTGAAGAGTGCAAGAACTGTGGCTACGTAGAGCATCATTTTCAAGAAAAAGGCGTTGACGTCGGCATTGCGATCGACCTTGTTCGCGACGCAATGATGGGAAATTGCAATGAGATCGCCATTGTTAGCTCGGACACCGATCTAGTTCCAGCTTTGCAGGTCGTTAGAAATGAAAATGTGAAGATTACCTACGTGTCATTTACCGGACAAGCTACTACGTCGCTGGCTAAGATTGCTAACCGCCATATCACCCTTGATGACGGCGCCATACTTGAAGCTTATATAAGATCATTAAACTAATGCTAATCACCAAGAAGGGACATAAGGTCACGCAAGGAAACTGTTCGGTTTCTGTTCGGTAAAGGTATGGTACTCTTCTTGTTCGGTATTTGTTCGGGAAAAAATAATTGCGTAACATACGGCGTCAACACGAATCCTAGCCACCCGCAGGGAAACACGCAAAATAGGGAAAAACAAGGGAAACATAAGGGAAACGTCAAAAATCCGAATTTTGGCCCAAAATCCACCAAAATCCGTAAAATCCGTCCAAAATCCCAAGTCTAGCTGCAGCCAACCGACTCGTCAATCATCAACCCTACGACCACCTACATCTAACCTGTACAGCCGCACTGCAGCTCATATCTATCTATAAAGTGCATCCCAAATTCCAGAAATCCACTAATTCCCCTTACAGAGTGTAATATTTATCAGCCCAACGTCGACCATGCATATTTTTCCGACGTTTTAAGACACATGTCTTATCATCTATTAACCCCACCCGTAATGACGTAAAATCTATATTGTGCGACATTACGCATCAAACGAAAAGACGATAAATCATGCGTCTAAAAAATCTCAAAATCTGCCAGCAACCACAAAATATAGGCCGGTTGGCCTATATTTGATTCTACTCGTGCTTTACGCTAAGTATACCGTCCATCGAGTTATCGCGCCCGGCGTAATTGGCTGGGTCCGCCACCGGCTTATGCAGGTCTAGTCGTTTTTCAGAGGGGGTAATAGTAGCAACGGACTTTTCTTTGTGTACCACATCAACGGTCTTGGCAGGAGAACCATCTAGGCTAGGGGAATTAACAGGGGAACTATGACCGCCCCTTTTGCCTTGGCGACGCCGGGAACGGTTATTTCCCTGCTTCCCCGCTCTAGTCTGCGTAGGCGTATCTACTTCTGCGAGTCTTTCCCTCACGTCAGCCCCCTCGGTCTTTTCCGCTACTAATTTAGCCAAATCCTTGAGCCCCGGCCGATCTTTGCCTTCGGCGGTGTTCGGACTCATGCCGGTACGTCTCAAATCGCCCTGTGGCGTAGGCATGAATCTAAAGTTCGGTTTTTGTTCGGTGCGCCTAAAAGCCCCACTAGCCCCACTAGCCCCACTAGTACTACCGCCAGTTAACCTATCCACCGGCACAAATATCGGCACGCTACTCATACCGCCCACGCTACCCATCTCGCCAGCCTCGCGCCCAGAATCGGATAGTTCGCGTTTGTATTTTTCGCTTTGCTCTATTGTTTCACGTATCTCAGCCTCCACTTCGCTACGCGGCCGGGCATATTTTTCTCGTGACCACGCTACGATCGCGTCGAAATTATCTGCCGGTGTATCTGGAATAGATAATGTGGTCGCCGAAAAAGCCGGGACCTTTTCGCCGTTGATAATCATTGAGATGATAAAATGCCGATTATTTAGTTGTAGTAGATCCGACGCTTCAAAAGTCGGCTCAAATTGCTTTACCAGCACAGGTGCATCATCTGCCGACACCCGGAAACTAATCGTGGTACCCACGTTGCCAAACACCGCGTCACGCACTGCATCGGTCATCTGCGCCACGTATTGGTTAGCTACGGTGAGATTGAGCCCGTATTTGCGTGCCTCGGAGAGAATCACCGCAAAAGATTCTGTTGCGAAGTTTTGAAACTCGTCTACATATAGATAAAACGGCCGCCTATCTGCCACATCGGCGATGTCCGAGCGGCTCATTGCTGCAAGTTGTATCTTGGTAACAAGGAACGACCCCAGTATTGCTGCATTATCTTCACCGATCAAACCCTTAGAAAGATTCACCACAAGAATCTTGCCGTCATCCATAATCCGCCGCACGTCAAAGGATGACTTTGGCTGTCCTACAATATTGCGGATTATGGGATTAGCAGTAAATGCCCCTACCTTATTTAATACCGGCGCAATTGACTCATTGACCTGTTTCTCGTTCCACTGTCCAAACTCGTGTTTCCAAAACTGCAACACGGTCACATCGGTACAATAATCCAAAGTCTCCTTACGAAAGTCTTTATCGGTAAGCATCCGCGAAATATCGAGCAACGTAGTAGACGGCCTATCTAGTAGCGCCAGCAATGTGTAGCGCAAGATATGCTCGAGCCTTGGCCCCCACGAATCACCAAACATCCGCTTAAGCACCCCTATCACCTCAGAACAGATGTTGGGTTTTCTCGACGGGTCGTATACTTCAAGCGGGTTAAACGCCACCGGATACGATGTGTCGGCCGGGTTAAAATACACTACATCATGTATCCGCGATTCTGGCACAAAGCGCAAATTATCAATTGCAAAATCCCCATGCGGGTCAATAATACAATACCCCTGGTTATAAAACACGTCCGAGAGTGCCAAGAGTTCTAGCATACCACTCTTACCGGCACCAGTCTGCCCGATAATGTACACGTGCCTGGATCTATCCCGGCGAGTTAGCCCAAATTGATGGTTGATTCCGCGAAAATTCGTCAGCCCAAAAGCCGAAATGTTTTCATCAAGATGCGGGTTGCCCGTAAGTACTGGCAACTTTGAAGGTGGCTCGGCAGTTTTAGATGATGCCCACACAATATTCGGGGTTTCTACTGAGGTATGCGGCAAGTGATATACGCTTGCAAGCTCCGAAATATTCAAAATAAACCCGCGATCCGAAAACTCTCGTCGTTTGTACGCGTCCAAATCATTTTTGTTAAAACTCCCGCCCACCTGCTTAAAACCGTTCAAATTGGTTGAGTTAAACTGTTTGAATGTCCCGACTAACGCCTGCATGTTGAGCTTGGCATCTACCTCGGTCGGCCCCAAATATGCCAGGCGTATCTTTACCTCGTAACCTAGCTTAGTGGCCTTTTCCTCGGCTTTGCTAATTTGCGTTTTGGTGCGTTCGGATAATTCTACTTTGGGTGCCTCCGAACTAGTGCCTCCGGCTGGCGGGCGAAATAACGCCCCTAGCACCTCTATTAGCCATGTCCAATCTATTCCCGTTCCAGCGAGTATCGATTTCTTGCCCGACTTTGCCCTCGATACCCATTTATCGGTGGTGCTTTTGTGCCAATCATCCGGAATCGGCCGCGCCAGTATCTGCACCCACATTTCCTCGGCGTGGTCGGGGTCAAGTTTCGCAAGTGTACCAGTAATCCCTGCCAGTGGGTCTACTTCAAAAGTATCAAAGGTCTTAATCGGTAATGCCTCATTTTCTACGAGCCCTAGCTCTGCCGAATAGCTCACCGGATAATTCCCCCGGCCATCCACATAATCTTCATTCATACGGTATATTTGCACCGTAGGGTACTGCGAATAAATCTGCCCCTCCACAAAACTTTGTAGCACCTTGGGCACCCACACGTAAAACTTAATCTGCCCTGCCGTCGACACGATTTCAAACGACAAATGCTCTTGTACGCCGCCACTGTTTTTGAGCTCATTCTTGTCGCGCAGGATGCCATGGAGCGAAGCAAACATTTGTTCTGCCGCAAGCTCCTTCTTGTCGTTGGTCCGCGGGATTTCGAGCATTAGTAGCACCGAGTCTACATTTAAAACTTTTAGCTTGTTGAGTTTCTTGTAATTACGATAGGTGAGAAAAGCCAAGATCCCTACCACAGGAATCCAGAAAATCGGCATAAGAATAAAATGTATGACTTGATCCATACTCTAATTATACCACACCGCACGCCAGTATACAATGTCTAAGCTACGGTGTAAAGATTCTTGTCAACTTTCTTAAACAGTTGTTTGTTTTGTAAGTTTAGCAAAATCGTGGTTTCTTTTACTTTACGCACTCTTAGCACCTGCTTCACGATCTCTTCGCGCGTTAGCGGCTCGCTGGCCTTTTCTAGTATACCTACGATGATTTCCGAGATAGTTCCCTTTTTGTACCCCCAGCTCGACAGCGCATATATTCCCCGCCCAATCAACACAAACCTCGGGTCTTTAATCAGCTCATTGTGTATAGCCTGCACAGTTACGTTTTTGCGCTTAAAATTCGACCCCTTAATCTCGGCGGCAATGTCCGAAAAATGCATCGGCTCCTTGTGGGTTTCGAGAATCACAAAGATTTTGTCGCGGATATTGCGCGGGTTCACCGATGGCCACTTAGCTAGCCCCCATACACCATTAAGCGTAGCAAGCTCTTTTGAAATCGACGCCACCGCCCGGATGTAATCGGGGTGCTCGTAATCTAGCACGTCGTCTAGTTGATCTAGTGTCATCGGCTCTTTGTTTTTACGGATAATCTCTACGATTTCGCTTACACGCTCACGAATCGCAAGCGAATCGCCGTACTCTGCAATCCCCACCGCGGCATTATAGCGGTCATTTTCCTCTACCACGGCAAGATTTCGTCCAAAAGTCGCTATAAAATAAATCCCCGCACGCTCGCGCTGAGAGGTCTCTCTACCATAAATTTTATCTGCTAGGTCGGCAAGCTTCGCCACGCGCCCCATTTCGGTCAAATTACGGATGATGATTTTCTCGGCGGCGGCGAGTTCTGGGATGTGATTTTCTTCTGCGGAAACTTGAAGATGAATCAAAATCGCCTTTTCGAGCTGCCTCACGCGCTCACGAGTAATCGACAACATTTCGCCGATTTCTTCAAGCGTCTGTTTGCTGGTTTTTAAGCCAAACCGTCTTGAAATGATTTCGCGTTCACGATCTTGCTCGATCACTTTGAGGCTGCCGGAGATTGCTTTTTTCAGGATTTCCGCATTTTGGTCCATTCTTCTTTTCCTTGTCTCACATCTGTTAATATTGATACTTCTTATTATTATATCATACTTTGAACGTAATGTCAATCATGATATTTTATAACTTCCATTACTATTGTATCACAATTTTTACATTTGTGGAAAAAAATTGTAAAAGCATAGACATTTTGGATTTACTATGCCGTTTTGGTGGATTTTGTGCGCGTAGTCTTGCGCGTAGCGGCCTTGGTGGTAGCCTTAGTAGTAGTCTTGCGCGTAGCGGTCTTAGCAGTAGTTTTCTTAGTGCCGCCTCGCACCCCGCGGCGAGTCTTGGCTGCGGTTTTTGGCTTGTTTTCGAGCATTTCGCGTGCTTCTGCCTCGGTAATGGTCTTGGGGTCGCGGTCTTTTGGCACTTTTACGTTGTTGCGCCTCCCGGGACCCTTTACGTAAGGGCCGTAGGTTCCGTTGATAATCTGTATCTCGCCCCAGTCGGCAATCATTGAATCAATTTTCTTTTGATAGAGCGGCAGTATCTCTTCTAGTGTCACCGTGTACGGGTCATAATCCTTCATCGGAATATTATACTTGCCGCCCTTAAGGTATGGCCCAAATGGCCCATTGGCCGCAACAAGTTCCGCCCCATCTGGCGCTTTGCCAAGTAACCGCGGCAGCACCGGGAGTGCTAGCTGTTTTACCGCCTGCTCTAAAGTCACGGTTTTTACTGACTTTCGCTTAGGCAGTGGTGCAAAACGGGGTTTCTCGCCGCACTCTTTTTCGTTGTCGCCAAGCTGTATAAAACCGCCGTTTTTGCCTACTTTGGCATAAATCGGCTTGCCAGTCTCTGGGTCGTGACCCAGCAACCTGGCATTGTTGTATCGCTCCACCCCGTTTGCGATCAGCACTGTATCGTGAAACGGCCCATAAAAATCCCGTAGCATCTTTACGCGTTCTAATTTAGCGTCCGCCACTAGGTCCAAATCTTTCTCAATATTTGCGGTAAATTTATAATCCACTATATTCTTAAAGTTGTCCGTGAGAAACCCTGCCACTAGTTCGCCTATTGGGGTTGGCACCAGCTTGCCCTTATTGGCGCCGTATTTTTCGCGCACAATATGGCGCGTTGTGGGTACCGCCGCCGCGCCGGCCTTTATTGCCGCAATGTGAACAGTAGTCTTAGCAACCCTGGCGTTTGCCATCTGCGTGGCCACCGTACGTGCCCATATCAACTGATACAATCGCTTCTCATAATCGTTTTTGCCAGCCACCGTGCGTGAGATATTGGTAGGACGAATCGCCTCGTGCGCCTCTTGTGCCGACGCGTCTTTTGTCTTAAAATGCCGCACCTTCAAATAATCCGGCCCAAACTCCGTCTTGATAAACTCGGCAATTGCCGCCACTGCCTGCGAAGATAAGTTGAGCGAATCGGTTCTATGGTAAGTGATAAGCCCCGCCTGATACAGCCCCTGCGCTGCGCTCATAGTGGTGCGCGACGAAAATCCTAGCTTAGAGTTTGCCTCAATTTGAAGTGCTGCCGTAGTAAACGGCACCGGATTGGCCTTAGTACCCTCAGTTTCCTCTACCTCTGTCACTACAAAATCAGCCTGCGACAAAGTGTCTAGCATTGTCTTGGCGTCAGCCTCTTCCACTGGCTGCTCGCCATCAAGCGTCGCGACTAGCGGTGCCGTGCCAGCTTCTGCCTGTCCATTTACCAGTTCTACCACTTCGCGCTCTTCCCCCTCGCTCTCGCCTTTTACCACGTAGCCACGCGCCTGAATCGCCGTCATGATAGATGCGTAAGTAGATGGCCGACCAATCCCCAGCTCTTCGAGTTTTTTCACTAGTGACCCTTCGGTGTATCTGGCTGGCGGCTTAGCGAAAGTTTGCTTTGCCACAATGCCTACCGGCGACAATTTATCACCGCGAGTGAGTTTTGGCAGCTCCAAATCTTTGCTTTTGCCGTACACCCGCAAGAATCCGTCAAACACTACCACTTCACCCTTCGCGGTAAAAGTAGGCGCTTCTTTTGTGTCAAAATTCGGCACCGTAAGCCCAGTTGGTGTAAACCCACCGCTCACCTTAAAACTGGATTTACCCTGGAATTTCTCAATATCTTTCTCGCGCTCTACTACCAAGCGAAGAGCCGGGCTCTGTACGCGCCCCGCCGAAATCGCCCCTGGTACCTTCTTGCGCACCATATCGGATAGGTCGTAGCCTACTAGCATGTCTAGAGTTTGCCGTGCCTGTTGACTCGACACCATGTCCATATCTACCGTACGCGGGTTTTTAATCGCATTTTCTAGCGCCGGCTTAGTAATCTCGTGAAAGGTAATCCGTGCCGTATCCTTCGGTAGTTTCAAAACTTCCGTCAAATGCCACGATATCGACTCTCCCTCACGGTCCTCATCCGTCGCGAGCCATATTTTGTCGGCTATCTTGGCCTCTTTTTTAAGCTCAGAGATAATCTGCTTATGCCCCGGGTCTATTTCGTAAGTTACATCAAAAGTAGCCTTATCTACCTTGGTGTCTTTGCGAATATGCCCCACACTGGCCAGCACCTTAAAATCCGATCCGAGATACTTCTCAATCGTATGTGCTTTCTCCGGGCTCTCTACTATCACTAAGTTCTTAGACATATATATAATAATAACATATTTGTGATTTTTTGGATACTAAAATGGGCTAGATTGGTGCTTATTCGCGTAGCGAATAATAGATAATCAAAAAATTTCCGGAAACCGCGCTTTTCGGAAATTTTTAATCCTAGTTCTTTTGCTGGACTTTTCTTTCAAAGAAAAGTCCAATGTAGCGAAAAGACCCCGTAATTAAGTAAGGGTGGGCATTACTCAATTATGGGGTCTTTTCGCCCTTTAACGCTTCACTACTATACCGGGTGAGCCCCGGAAGCGCGACCCACCTCACACAATTCGGGGCCCGCCGGTTAAAGGGATTGCTATACCTTCGAAATTTGTCCTTTCTAAGTGGAGGTAATACTTATAACTCTGAACCATGAAGAAATTCAAAGCGCGAAAGGTCTTTCAAAGGCACGCAATTTCTGCTATACTTATATTAGTATAGCGAAATTATAACTTATTTAGGTGCGGTATAGGGCTTTTTGTACCCTAACTATATTCATTATAGCACACAGGAGAAAATATGTCAACACTTTTTTCACACTTTTTTGCAAAAATCAACCAAATTTCACCCCTAGAGGCCGATTATACAGAGGTGTTAGGTACTATTGCGGTTATGCCTAAAACATTGTATTTTTATGGCAAAATGCCGCAAAATATGGTAAAACCACCAAAATCCCGCGGCAAAGTTGCCACCAAATCATGCAATGATTCGCCAGCATTGTCAATATCAAAAACCCGAACATACCGCCCCAAGACCGTAGCTATCGTGGGCTCACGGCACAATACCCGTTACGGCGAAGAAGTAGCCTACAAGTTGGCTTATGAATTGGGTCGTCGTGGCGTAATTGTGGTGTCGGGTCTAGCTTTCGGCATAGATAGTATCGCGCATCGAGGTTGCCTAGACGCCGGCGGCACTACGATTGCTGTGCTCGGCACCCCTATTGACGACATCTATCCCGTACCCCACAAGGGTCTGGCTGCCGAGATCGTTGAAAAAGGCGGCGCCGTTATAAGTGAGTATCCGCCACGCACTGCCGAGTATAAGGATGCGCCCTTGGCGCCTGGTGAATATTATGATGAAAGGGGTCGCCGCGCACAAGACCCTAAGGGGTCTTTCCTTCACCGCAATCGTATTATTTCTGGATTGTCTGATATTGTGGTAGTAGTAGAGGCGGCGGAGCGCTCTGGTTCGCTCAATACTGCCGCGCATGCCTTGGCGCAGGGGCGCACTGTGTTTGCGGTACCAGGCAACATTACGAGCCCCTACTCTCAGGGCTGCAACAAACTCATCTCTCAAGGCGCCATTCCATACACCGAGCCTAGCGACGTCTTGCGCGAGCTCTTCCCAGAGGATTATGCCAAGCACATCAAACGCCAGGTAGCTCTACAGCTCTTTGGCGACAACGACGTGGAGACTAAGATCTTGCAGGCCATCCACGCTGGCGCCCGCTCTGGCGAGCAAATTATGGCACTTACCCACCTACCACCCGAGGTCATGAATCAATCGCTCACCATGTTGGAACTAGGTTCCCGCATCCGTCCTCTCGGTATGAATCACTGGGGTCTTTGTTAATGGATGCCAAACGCTTCGTCAAGATTTTTTAAAATACCACTTGCATTTCATAAAAATTTGCGCTACAATAGAAGTATAATTAATAATTAAATTCCATACATCAGCACATTAATCATAATTGAAAACAATATATTATTATAGAAGGTAAAAACCAGCACCGGTAGGTACGGATGCTTTCTATAATATTATTATTGTTGAATGCTGATGTATGGAAGCCTACGGGTGCTGGTTTTTGTCTAAGGCCTGTAGCGTAAGAGAGAGGAAAGGAACTCATGCATAAGGTCATACAAAACAAACTAAACAAATCACTCATCACGCTACCAATATTTGGTGTTATAATACTATCTTTTCTATATATTAATATATATGTAAATAACGCCCTGGTGAATTCTAGTGCCGTGACGGGGGATTACGAGCTTAGCGTACAGAATAACACTACACTACGCATAGAACTCCCCACCACCACACCTATTTCTGTTACTCCTACCGTAGCTGGGCAGTTTAATAGCCAAACTTTGCCAGTCAATGTTGTTTCTGATTATGTTAATGGCTATACCCTTACTATGTCCGCCTCTACTTCGTCCCTCTCTCGTAGTGAGGCGGTTAATGGTAAGACTTACGAAATCCCAACTCTCGCTAGCAACGTAGATGAATCTAACAACCCTTATACTTGCACGGTAGAAACTAGTGAAAGTTGCAACTTCCCTAAGAACTATTGGGGCCTAAAGCGTTCTACTAATCAAATATCTGACCCAGGCTATATTCCACTAATCGCTAATGTTAACATGCCAGTTAATATCACTTCCGCTCCCGCCGATGAAAGTATTAGTAATATTGATTTTGGTGTAAAATTATCTAACGCCACACCTAACGGTACTTATAACATTACGCTAAACTTCCTCGCCGTCACCAATGTTGCACCAAATCTCTACTACATGCAAGACGCCACTAGCACCTCTCTCGCCGCTGCCATGCCTAGTGTAGGTGACACCACCGTCCTCTACGACCGCCGCGATGGTCAGGAATACACTATTGCTAAGCTTAAGGACGGCAAATACTGGATGACCAAGAACCTAAATCTTGCCGGCGGCACAGTCCTTACTTCCGACGATACCGACATGGCCCCAGGCTATACCATGCCCACTACCTACGTAGACCCAGACTCCGGCGCCACTCTCCCAACTGGTTTTGGTGAAGGTAATGTCCTTCCAGCTTCTAGTAAAACTGGGTTTGATAACAATTACAAAGCCTTTATATATAATACTGGCAATAATACTGATACTTGTACTGGCGATGGCTGCTACTCTTACTATTCATACAATGCCGCCACTCTCGGCTCCGGTATGGATATTGCTTCTGACGATACTGATGCTCCATACTCCGTATGCCCTAAAGGTTGGAAATTACCAACCTCTCGTTCCACTTTGGAGCTTGCCAAGACCAGTTCAGATTTTTATCAATTAGCTGTACATTATGGTATGAACCCCGCCAATATAAAAGAAGATTCGGATAATGCCCCAACATTTTGTAGCGAGGCCGGTAATGACTGTGGTAATAAAACCATCCCAAATTTCTTACGCGCCGGCTACTACTACGGTTCTCCATTTTACGGCGGAAACGCGTACGGACTCTACTGGTCCTCTACTGCTAGTAGCGGCACTAACGCGCACGACCTGAATTTTACTTCAAGCTATGTCCATTCCGCCGGCAATGACCCTCGCGGATATGGTTTCTCCATCCGCTGCCTATTCGACGCCACCATGCAGAACTTTACCAGCGAAGATGCTGACGCTATGGCTCTCCACCAAGAAAAAATCCTAGTAGATGCCCGTGATGGCAAGAACTACTACGTCACCAAACTCAAAGACGGCAACGTGTGGATGACGCAGAACCTAGATTTAGATCTAAATAGTAACGTCGCCCTCACCAATGCTGACACTGACCTTAACTCTGTAACTTCCTGGACCCCAACTCGTAGTACAATTGATTCAACGTCCTATGGCAATATCACTACTTGTTCATCGCAAGACAGTGCAGGTACCGGCTGTTGGGGACAAACGAATACTGGCTTTGCAAGTGGGTGGACGAATGACGAAAATATCCCATATTCTGATAATCCAGGTTACCGCTACATGACCTTTACCGATAGAACTACCAAAAACGACTATTGGTATTCCAATGGCGACACATTTGCTAACTGTACTACCCAAAATACGAATTGTGGCGGTCAAGGTCACTATATGATTGGTAACTATTACAATTTTGCCGCCGCCACAGCAACCAATAATGTTCAAGCAACGGCTGGTGGTAGCGCAAATGTAGTTCAGAATAAAGTCATGCCTGACTCCATCTGTCCTAAAGGTTGGAGAATGCCAATAGCCCAAACTACTAACAATGAATTCAATACATTATTAGCTGCTTACAATATTACTGGCACTGGCGCTTTTGAGTTTAATTACCAAGGCCTTAACAAAGTCCGTCGCGACCCGCTCTACTTCTTCCGGTCCGGCTACGTGGATGGTGATAGTGGTACTCTGTACTATGCCGGCACGTCTAGCCACGTGTGGTCTTCCACTATTAGCTCTTCTACTGGTGGCTACGACCTGCGCTTCGATGGTATGGGTATCGATCCAACCAATAGCGGTAGTCGCATCGGCGGCTTTCCAATCCGTTGCCTCCTCAAATAAGTTTATATGGCTCAAATAGTACTTTTCATGACCATTGCTAAACCCAATTAATTATTACAACTCTCCCTCATTTCTTGCGGAGTAAAGTTGCCGAGCGGAAAACTATATAAAGTTTTCCGCGAGCTGGCAACTTGACTACCGTAGGGGTGTGAGCGAAAAACAAATTTATTTGTTTTTCCGAACCGACGCCCGGTAGTCTTTCAGATCGGAGCGAGAATGGGCGGAGTGTTGTAATAATTAATATGGCGTGCAAGCAGCCGGTCATGAAAAGTACTATTTGAGCCTTAAGCTTATCCCGGCGCGCAGCGAAGCGGAGTAGAATTAGAGCGTTTTGGCTACTAATGGGTTTCGCATGTATCTCGGTCAAGTGCTATTTTCGTGCCTTTTTAGTGGCGGCCCGCTTCGTGGCGCTTTTTGCGGTACTTCGCGAAGTTCTTTTTGCGGTGCTTTTTGTGGGTTTACGTGTGGTCTTCTTTACTGGTTTTGCCTCTGCTAGCGCCGGCAACTCACGCCCATTTTTACGAGCTTTACCACCCCGCCTGGCTTCGCTTCGCGCCACTGAATCTTCGACTTTTTGTGCGCGATTGTGTACGCCGTATATCATGCTGGTAACGCCTACAATTAGCATGTATGCGCCAAAGAACCTAATGAAAGTCATTACCTCAAACGACCCTGAGTTAATAATCACAAGCCCCATCACACAGCCCATGACCCCGGCCAGCACGCGAATAAACCTATCTGTTGGATCCACGGTGGAAAGAAACCCGTGAAATACGTCAATCAGCCCCGACACAAATACATATAGCGCAATCACCGAGAGCGAAAGCACCAGGTCGCTACGCGCTCCAAAAAGTAGCGCTAGTGCTGCGGCTACGTCTACCAAAGCGTCTATTACCGAGTTAAACCACCCGCGTTTTTTGGTGGAACCGTACAGAGCGGAGAGCGAGTCAATAATCCCCATCACAAGCAAAAACACGCTCATGGTCGAAACCACCAGCTCAAAATCATGCATTCCGCCAAAAAGCAAAATAAACCCAAACACCGCCGCAATGCCACCCCTCAGTACAAACACAAACCAGTGCTTATCGATAAATCTTCTATTGATGTGCGCCATAAATAAATATCATCCTTATATTACTTATGTTTATTATATCACACATGACGATATTTTTTGCGTGCAGTTTCCACAATTTTATTAAGTTGGTACTTGAGCGGGTTTATCACCATGTCGTGCGCCGGAGTGTAGCGCAGCTCTTCGCACCCAAACGACCGCTTAAATTCACTCACGCCATAAAACCGATGGCTGGTTTCTTCGCGTTCCACTATCCCCCACAAATTATAGCGTGTGCAGCCTCGTCGCCGCGCCTCGTCCATCGCCATGAGGTGCAGTAGTGGCGCAGCCGAGTACTTGGTGCCGAGCTCGCTCGACACTCCATAGTGATAACTAGCCTCCTGCCCATAAAAAATCATAAAATTTTGCGCCAATATCTCGCCGTCTTTTCGCGCGGTATATATCAGCACTTCTTTGCCTTTTCGAAACGCCTCAAATTGTTTCGTCAAAAACTCACTAGAAAACGCCACATAGCGTTGTCGCTCTGCATGCAACTTTTCTAACCGGCAAAATTCATGAATTACCGCGTCGTTATCTGCCGCATTCACTTCTATCTCCGCCTTTTCGGCTTTGCGGAGCTTTCGCCGAAAGCCTTGCGACGCCCCCGCCAGGATTTCTTCACGAGATTTTGTAAGATCAAGCACGCCAGCGTATTCTACCGAGAGATACATCGGCGCCCGTACCAACTTCTCACTTGACAAAACAGCCAATATATTGTCTGATAACTCAGCTTGCGGCCTTACTCGCACAAACACACAACCCAGCCTGCTCCCCTCTGCTCGAATATCGTCAAACACCGCGTGTACTAGCTCCTTATCGGTATAGTTCATCAGTGGCCCACCAGCAATTGCCATGTAGGTGCCGCGCTTTGCAGTTTCTACCACTCCAGCATAAGCCCCCACTATGTGCTCATCTCTATATGCTAGCCGCCGCACCACCTTTTTGCCTCGGCTTTTATGGAACTCATAAAAATCCCACGACTGCAAAAAATTCGCTTCCACCCGACTCGTTACGTACGCATCCCATTCCTCACGTAACTTCGCATCACTAAGCCTAATATCACTCACTGCACGCCTCCTTTTCTTCACCTGGCACCCACTCTTCCTCGCGAAGTGCCTCCTCTAGTATTTCTTCGTCACTCATAGATATTTCACTCTCCTCCGAGCCGGGAGTTATCTTGGCTATCTCTGTTATAACAATTTTATCACTCACAAATGCCTCCTTTTCTTCCGGGCTTTTTCCACCACAAAATCCTTCAAATATCTAACGTGTGACAATATCAAATCTTGTGCCGGCACGTATTCTACAATTTCGCCGCCAAACCCCGTCTTGAAGGTAGTCACCCCGGCATAGCGATGCCCCGGCTCTCCTGGTGGCGCAATCCCCCACAGGTTAAACCTCTCGCATCCAGCCCCCTTCAAATCCTGTATTACTTGCCACAGCAAAGCATAAGCCCCCGGCAATTTGCGGTTGAGCTCGGTAGATGCTGCCTCGTAATAATCCCCTTCGCGCCCACCGCGGATAATCAATCCATATGCAATCGGCTTTGCCTGCTCGTCTAGCGCTTTATATATCCAAATATTATCTTGGAACGCTTCCCTCTCAGCCATCAATGTATCTAGTGATGGCGGCACGAAATTCTGCCGTTTGGCCGTTGTTGCCTGTACTGCATGGAATTCTTCAAAATCCGCCTCGGTATTACCTTTTGTCACGGTGATGCCGAGTTTGGCGGCCCGCCTCACCTCGTAGCGGGTTTGCCGGCGCATCTCAGAGAGTAAAGTTTCTGTCGACCGCGTAAGATCAAGTATAACCGTATGTTCTGCCGCAAGATGCATAGGTGCCCGCTTTAACCCTAAGCGGCTCATAAGTGCCAAATTTGCGCTCTCAGCGCGAAGCTGCGGCCGGACCCTCACAAAAACGCACTTTTCTGCGCGCCCTATCTCGGCGATTCTCTCTATAATTTCTCGCGCCACAGCTATGTTGCCCCAGTCGCAAAGCGGCCCGCAAGGGATTTCTAGGTATCGCCCACGGCGAGCATCGCGCACTATCATCTGCGCCCACCCCTTACCGCCAAAATCTTCCCGTATCACCTTGCAGCCAAGCAACTCGTTCATCTTGCCATACTCTGGTGATTGCAAAAAATTCGCTTCCCAGTACATCTGTTCTATCTTTTGCCAACTAGTCATTCTTGCCCCCTATCTCATATTTACGGATGATTTTGAGCGCCGGCGCCAACTCTTTCTGTGAATAATAGGTCGGCACATTAATAATGTGCTCTGCTACAAATACCGCTTCCCGGCACTCCTCCTCTGGAAAATGCACTTTTTTATAGTATCTTTCTGGTGACACTGGCTTTTCGTACCAAAATCCCGCCAAATGATACCCCGCAGCCTTAAGTTCGGTTAGGCATTTGTTTCTGTCGCGCACCAGGTAAAACTCCCTATCTACCCCGTGAGCGGCATCCAACTGTCTGAGTGCAAGTTTTGCCTCAAAATACGGCATCCGGCGAACCAAATCCAACCTGTTATCTGCCGACCGCTCCACTAGCCTTAGTTTCAAAAACACTCGCATTAGTACGCCCCCCATGTGAATATGGGTCAGCCCCCGCACCATCGCGGCAAGTAGCGGATATAATCTTTCGCGCAAAGTATCGGCGAACTTCGGAGGCTTACTAGGCGCCGTAACTTGCCTCGTACAGAGGTGGGCAAACTCATTGCGCAGCACTACCGCGCCACCGCTAATTGTATCTATCGCCTTATCTTTACCAAAAGACAGCACCGTGGCTGCCCCTACCGTGCCAGCCTCTCGCCCGTCAGAATACTTCACGCCCACCGAGTGTGCCAAATCCTCAATAATCGTTAGCCCCCGCTTCTTTGCAAATTTTTCTACCGCGTTAATATCTACTGGGATACCGAGGGTGTTTTGCACAATAATACCGGCAGCGCCATCCGGCAGGACCCGCCCCATATTAAAATTCAGTGTCCTTTTGTCAATATCCGCATATACTGGCACGCATCCGGCCGCTTTGATCGCTTCTATCACCGCATAGCAGGTAAATCCGTTTACAATTATCTTATCACCCATGTTAAAATACGTTTTAAGCGCAAGCACAAGCCCTGTACGCCCGTTCTTGCTAAGCACCGCTTTGCCACCGTACTTTGACGCTAACGCCTTTTCTAGTGCCGTATAATCGCTTTTACGGCCTATTGTCAAGAGGTGCCGCCACGCATGTCGCCTTCTTGCGTTGAGTCCCAAATAATAATGTTTTTTCACCGCACCTACCTCTCTATTTCTTCATTTTCATGATTAATGCCGTTAGTACCCTAGCCAGGCCTTCTGGGTCGGCAATATATGGTGCATGCGTCCAGTTGGCGTAAAATTTCAGCTCGGCATTGGGTAATTTTTCGTACATTTCAGTAGCTTGACGTGGCGGCGTGGTGGTGTCTTTTTTGCCCCACAACAGATATGCCCGGGTCGTAATGGCAGCAAAATCCAAATTGCGGTCGGATTCTAGCATATTTACTAGAGTTTTCTTCATGTTTTCTGGCGCGTGTGAATAGTCTGTGGTGCCAGTTAGCCGGTGAAAAGCCTTATTTACTAGCGGAATCTTCTTGAGTGGCCGCCCCATTTTGGCGAGGCTTGCCACGATTTTTTTCTTGCGCGACGGCTCGTATACACCGGCCGCATCTAGCAGTATCAGATAATCCAGCTTGCTAGGCTTCCTGGCGCAGAGGTTGAGCAAAATCCTGCCCCCGTTAGAATGCCCCAAAGCTATCGCCCCCTCTGGGATTTCCGAATCCGCCCACTTCACGTAATCATCTATCGTCCACACCTTGTCGCTTGGCTCGGTCAGCCCTGGCACATTAAGCATCTTTACTTTGAGACCATTTTCGCGCATCAGCGCAAGGGTGGTTTTCCACGGTTCTACGGTATAAGTCCAGCCGTGTATAATATAAAGATCCGCCATGCGGCCATCGTGCTTTTTCTGACCGATGGCGGGTTTCTTGGCGTCCTCTAGCAGCGATGTGGCCCGAGCGTGTTTCCTATCTGGCAAACCAGTGGCGGTATTCATGAATCTAGCCCCCATTTCTTGCGGCGAAGAGTCGCAGCCTTCTCGCGGCGGCAGAGCTTCTTGGCGTCCTTTGGGTCGGCTAGCAGCTTTTCAACAATCCACTCTAGATATTGGCTCCCCTTAAAAAACAATGTTTCGTTGCCCCGCACACGTTTCTCGATAAAACTAAGGGCTTTTTTAGGGTCGGTAGTGGCCACCGCCGACACTCCGAGTTCTTTAAGTCGCGGTGCCGTCCACTCTTTGGTGCGCCGCCCCACCAGTACTACGCGGTCCGGTTTTACCGCGGCGATCAACTCTGCCAATTTCTTGTGCTCAGCTTCTTCTAGCGACCCCTGTTCTACGATGTCGCCGATTATTAGCCATTTATGCTCGGCGTGCAGCCGTTTCATCATATCTAGCGCCGATCGCATGCTTATCATATGCGCGTTATAACTGCTATCTATAATATCTACCCCTTTGATTCCCTTAAAATACGACGAGCGCCCCGGCGCAATTTTCATATTGCTAAAATCTGAGTTAAACGGTAACTTCAAATATTTCATCAAATCTTGCAGTACAAAAAGATTAAATGCCACATCCTTTGGCTCCGGGTGGTTGAAGTGAAAAGTCGTATCGCCATAGGTAAAGTCGGTAGAATCTGGGTATACCACATATTTTTTCATCAAAGTTTTCTTGATAGGGATAACTTTGGCGTCAATATCTGCCGTAGCTTGCACCATCACCTTAGAATCCGCATCGATATACACCCGCTTCTTGGTATAAGCCGGCAAATTTGCAAATTCTGCCGCTATCGCCTCAGATACGTTTTTATATTTGCCCTCCTCTACCAGCTTCTCAAACTGTGCCGCATGGCTCGTACCAATAGACACCCATATCGTGACCTCTGGTTTTAACCACTCGGCATTAAACTCTGCCTCGTGCGGGCGCTCGCCGTCAATTTCCACTATATAATAGGGCTTGCGCCGTTGCCTTAGCAACCCAAGAAAAGGAGCCGCAATAAACAGCCATACCCAGCGGATTTTAGACCCACTCACCCCCTTAAGTCCCAGTATATCAAAAGACACCCCAAAAGCCGAGTTGGCATCGTGCGAATAGTGCGCGCGCTTCCCTATCTCGTGTTCCAACATATTGAGCATCGTAGTCTTGCCTGCCGACCCCGTTACCGCTATAATGCGCGGCTTCCACCTCTTCAAAATCATTTTTGCAAAAAATCGAAAATAATCTGCCGCTACGAAATAAAACCGTTTCTTGAGGTTTGATACACTCATGTACCTATTATATCGCAACTTGTCAAATCATGCAAAGTTAAGGTGTAAGTCACGAGAGACCTTGTTAAAAGAATACTAACGCCCATCTTGATTTTTGCCTCGAAGTGTGCTATAATGGAACTATATATTAACATTAATTATCAAGCCCGAACAACTCCTGTCTTACGAGGTTATCGGGCAAGAAAGGACAACATGACCGAACCAAAGAAAGCCGAAGGTCTTACCATCCGCATTCGTTTGAAGGCGTACGACCATCGCGTAATCGATCAATCCGCTCGCCAAATCGTCGAGACGGCTATTCGTACTGGCGCCTCTGTTAGTGGGCCGATTCCTCTACCTACCAAGCGTAGTACATTTACTGTGGTCAAGTCACCACATGTTTACAAGACTGGTGGCGAAGCCTTCGAGATGAAGGTTCACAAGCGCCTTATCGACATCCTTAACGCCAACCCTAAGACTATCGAGAGTCTTCAAAACCTCTCACTCCCAGCTGGCGTCGATGCCGAAATCAAGATGTAGTGAGAAAAAGTGCCATTTATGGCACTTTTTTGATTTGGGATTTTTTGCAAGAAATCCCAACAAAGAGGCCATCATGAAAAGCGATCTGAAAAGCGCGGTTTCCGGATTGCTTTTGGATCATTAATTTTGTGGGCAGTGTATAAAAAATAAAAATCAATATGTCAATATTACGTGAAAATGTCGCATAGTTTATCACGTCAAAATGTCGTTTT
>CAZHTQ010000015.1:0-18474 GCA_964535375.1 uncultured Candidatus Saccharibacteria bacterium
GTATTACAGTACCGGCTTTCCATCACTATTTTCTCAGATTTTCAGCCTATTTATGTCAAATAAAAGATATTTTGTATTTTTAATCTGACTCTTATAGCAAAAACTTCCGAGAAATGAGTTCTCGGAAGTTTTTTTAGATTTTTACTCGGTGCGGAGGAGGCAACGGACTGAGAAGCCGTATAAGCGGTTAGCGTTACTGGCTGGATTGATATCAGCACTATTGAAACGCAGGTCGTAACCAGTAGTGGATGAGCTAATAGTACTGGACCATGTGTGGCTACCCACGCCGGCATCGCGCAACGTACCGCCATCCACGAGGCCTGACCGAACGAAATAGAGCGGAGCGGTGCGAATAGCGTTCAAGCCTTGAGGGTTAAAGGACGAAGTAACATTATAGTTGGCGGAGCCTAGTAATGTGTTAAATTCGTTATTGGTAGTCTTATCTATTGGTAATCTCCAACCTTTGGGACAAATAGAATCTGGCATGGAAGCGCCCTCAACTACGTTGGCACTGCCACCAAGAGTTGTTTCTACGTTGTTTGTAGCACTAGCTGCAGCGAAGTTGTAGAAGTTGCCCATAGTGTAGTGACCGTTTTCACTGTTGCCACCGCAAGTTGTGTCTTGGTTAGCACAGTAGTAGAATGTGTCACCATTATCATACCAGTTAGTATTAGGACCAGACATTTCTTTGGGCACTACGTAGCGATAACCTGGGTCGGCAGAGTATGGAGAGTTGTTCGCATTAACTGTCATGTCAGAAGAAGTACTATTACTAAAACCCGGGGCAAAGTTGCCATTCTGAGCGCCATTGTTGAAGGTTAGGATGCCACCGGAAGCACCTGAGGCTGTATTGTTGTAGGCAGTAGAATCTATGGTGGAGCGGACTGGAGTCCAGGAAGTGACGGAGTGAAGGTCTGTATCAGCAGAGGTAAGAGCAACGGAGCTGTCTAGGTCTAAGTCTAGGTTCTGGGTCATCCAGACGTTGTTATCTTTAAGTTTGGTGACCCAGTAGTATTTATTGTCGCGGTTGTCACGGAGTTGGACGGATTCTTCCATGGCGAGGGCGGAGGCATAGTCGGAAGAGAAACTTTGCATGGTGTCGTCAAAGAGGCAGCGGACCGAAAACCCGTACCTGCGAGAGTTATTGTTGGTGGAGGAGACGTAGCCTGAATAGAAACGCAGGTTGCGGGCGTTAGTACTGCTACTAGCAGTAGAGGACCAGTAGTACCCGTACGCGCCTACGTGGTCAAACGTAGAACCGCCGTAGTAGCCGGCGCGTAAGAAGCGTGGCACAGTATTGGTAGAGCAGTCACCACCAAGATTACAGAACTCAGGTTCATTATCGGGATCTTCGTTTACTACGCTCTCTTTAAGTCCGTAATGTATTGCCATTTGATAGAAGTCTGAGCTAGTCTTGGCGAGTTCCAAAGTGGAACGAGAAGTTGGTAGTTTCCAACCTTTAGGACATACGGAGTATGGAGCATCAGTATTATCAGAAGATATATCCATACCAGAACCTAGGGTGGCGGCATTATAAGAATAATATGAATAACAACCTGGGTCAGTACAAGTATCAGTATTATTACCAGTATTATATATAAAGGCTTTGTAATCGTTATCAAAACCGGTTTTACTAGAAGCTGGAAGACTATTACCTTCACCAAAGCCAGTTGGGAGAGTAGCGCCAGAGTCTGGGTCTACGTAGGTAGTGGGCATGGTATAGCCGGGGGCCATGTCGGTATCGTCGGAAGTAAGGACGGTGCCGCCGGCGAGATTTAAGTTCTTGGTCATCCAGTATTTGCCATCGGCGAGTTTGGCTATGGTGTATTCCTGATTGTCGCGTTTATCATATAGCACTGTGCTATCGCCAACATTAGGCATAAGATAAGCAAGGGAGCTCGGAGTAGCGTCTTGCATATAGGCGGTACTGGGTGCAAGATTTGCGACGGCGAGGAAGTTCATGTCTATAGTATATAACCCATAGGGGGTTTCGTTACTTAACTTAACACCTACGGTAACAGTACTAGTGCTACTATCTGCGCCAGCATCCGTAGTGGTGACCGGCATATTGTAATTAGGAATCATGGGGATATAACCAGCATCAGTAATAGCAGCGCTGGTACGCTTTAACCCCCAATAGTTTTTGGGGAAATTACATGAAGTACTAGTGGCAGGAGTACAAGTATATGGATTATTATTGTCGTCTTTACTTGCTAGGAGGGTAGGAATTTCGTAGGTTCTATCCCCGACCGCCTCACTCCGAGAGAGGGACGAAGTAGAGGCGGACATAGTAAGAGTATAACCATAATCGTAGTTGGTGGAAACATCAATAGTAACATCACCGGAATTAAATACACCGGCAGCAGATGGAGTGACATCAATATTGGTGGGACTAGTAGTGGCAGTGCCGCTATCGTCTAGGAAACTAATGGTGAGATTGGTTGCGTCACTCACAACAACTTGATGTGACTGAGAATCTGAGATGGCGCTGGAACTTCTAAGGGCTGTTTCTACATATATATTAATATACAGAAATGATAAAACAGCAAGAAACGGAATAATAAGTAGGGCGGGACGCAGGGCGGGTCCTGTCACCAATGCTCCCCCTCGGGCTGCGTTCGCTCGGCCCGTCGCCACGGGCGAGCGCCGCTCATCCTCGCGCTGCCGCGCTCCGGAGGCCCTTCGGTGAAGCATTTGGTGCCACCCGCGCCTAGTCGTCACCCGCCCGGATAGTGATTTTTCTAGTTTGTTTTGTATGACCTTGTGCATGGTTTCCTTTACCTCTCTTTGTTAATATTAACTACGAGGCTTCTGTACAAAAATCAGCACCCGTAGGCTGTTCCGATTCGGCTACAAACATCCTCTTGCGAGTGCGTCTTAGTAAGCTCTATCACCTACCGGTGCTGATTATTGCCGGCTAAGACGCTTGATACTTGCCTAATTGTGTCGAATCGGAACATTTGATTCTAGTTACATTATATATCACATTTTTATTTTACGCAAGCATTTTTTGTGATTTCGTGGTATACTTGAAGTATGTTGATATACGCGAATAGTTTGACTGGGACGCCGGTCTTAAGCATGCAGGCGGCGGGGGCAATTGGACAGATATACTCGCCGATAGTGGATCCAGATACACTAAAAATTATCGCATTTTACTTGGTGGGGTCGGAAGTGGCGCGCGAGACAAATATTCTTGATGTAAAGTCAATACGCGAACATTCGCAATATGGCATAGTAATAGATTCGGCAGACGAGCTTGTCGCGAAAGACGACGTAGTAAAGATTTCAAAAGTGATAGATTTAAACTTTGCATTGCCAGGGCTTAAGGTAGAAACACGCAAGGGCACAAAGCTTGGGCGGGTGGTAGACTTTACGGTGACAAGCGAAGATTACGTCGTGCAACAAATTGTGGTAAAGCGGCCACTCGTAAAATCATTTCTTGACCCCGAGCTCATAATTCCCCGCCGCGAAATCGTAGAGATTACCGATTACAAGGTGATAGTGAAAGATGAGGAAAAAATAATCCGCGAACGCGCGCTAAAAGAAGATTTCGTGCCGAATTTTGTTAATCCGTTTCGGAAGACCGAGCAACCAGCTCACGCGAAAGTTCGTAGTCAAACCCCTGCCGACAAAGATATTGAATAAGTTTTGTGTCGTCATATTTGGTGCGTTTCTTGGCGATAATCTTGCGAATTTCGGTAGTGTCGTCACGCGGGGTGGCACTTAAAGTTGCTTCTATAAGCTCTGGGCTGATGCCTTTGCTCATAAGTTCCATTTTAAGGCGTTTTGCGGAAATGCCTTTTTTTGTAAAACGGTTTTCTACATAGTAGGTGGCAAATTTGGCGTCATCCACATAACCGCGGGAGCAGAGCCGCTCAACAATCAGGTCGTCAAAATTGTACTTGGGGACGGTGGCGCAGTGGTTTTTGCCGGATTTTGCTGCCTCCCATTCGCGTTTTTGTGATTTGAGCACGGCTGTTCGCTCGCGACGTTTTAGGTAGTCGCGCAGTTCCCTTACCGAGCGCGGGCGCATCAAAGCCCATTCGAGGGCGCGCTGGTAAACTTTACCATACTCGGAGGCACGCTTTAGATCTTCGAGCTCTGCCTCAGAAATAACCTTGTCTATCTTGACGTTCAGATCTACCACCTGAGCGATATCTAGCGAAAACTCGTATTTGCCGTTAATGTAGACGTTGACGCGGTTGTCGCTATGTACCGCTTGCTTAATGTCGGTTATTTTAAGCTCACTTGAATGCGATGCTAAGCCTGATTCCGGCTTAAGCGGGCGCCTTGGTTGATTTTTGCCGTGCGCGGCAGGGATATTGTCTTTTAGTTTATAGATTTCCATTTTACAAAAGCCCTTGCTGGCGAAACCACTCGCCGAGCATCCCGAAGGATAAAGTATCTTTCTTAAGTGGGGCTTTGGCGAATTTTTGGAGAAAGTCTAGCGTATCGTCCCACGGCACCCAGTGGACTTCGCTCACTTCGCCGTCATCAAAATGAAATGCATCTGGTCGCTCGGTCCAGTCTACAGCATAAACCCAAGCAAAACGATTTTTAAAACCGCGCACGGTGATAAAATGAAGATCCTCGGCGGTGATTTTGGCACCGATTTCTTCGTGAGCCTCACGAATGGCACCTTCCACTAGGCTTTCGCCAAGATTAATATGGCCACCAGCGGAGATGTCATAATCACCAGGATAGCGATCCACCTTGCTGGAACGGCGTTGCCAAAGTAACTCTAGGCCGCCATCTGCATTTACGCGGTACAAAAATATTACTGTAACCCCCACTATCGCATCGGCGCCAGTTACCTCGGGATTATCCAGTGCAGAGTCCCACCCGGCGCCAGGGATCGGCTCGCCGTTTGGCGCATATACCTGCCATGTTTCGTCATGATGCATTATTCGGCCTTTGCACGTTCGCGTACTTGCTTTTCTATCTCTGCCATGAGCTCTGGCTTTTCTTTGAACAACTTTTTTACTGCTTCGCGGCCTTGACCCAAAGTTTCGCCATTATACTTGATAAATGCGCCGGCTTTTTCTAGCACGCCGTATTGTACGCCGAGATCTAGGACGTCACCGGTTTTTGATACGCCTTCGTTGTACATAATATCAAACTCGGCAGTGCGGAACGGTGCAGCGATTTTATTCTTGACTACCTTAATCTTGGTGCGGTTGCCGGCGATATTGTCGCCGTCTTTGATTTGCCCGATACGGCGGATGTCCACCCGCACGGAGGCATAGAATTTGAGCGCGTTGCCGCCAGTCGTCGTTTCCGGATTGCCAAACATCACGCCAATTTTCATACGGATTTGGTTAATAAATATCACGGTCGCACGAGATTTACTAATAATACCGGTCAGTTTACGCATCGCTTGCGACATCAAACGAGCCTGAAGCCCCATCTGTGCATCACCCATGTCGCCGTCAATCTCGGCTTGAGGCACGAGCGCCGCCACCGAATCCACCACGATTAAGTCTACCGCGTTGGAGCGTACCAAAGTTTCGCAAATCTCAAGTGCCTGCTCGCCGTTGTCTGGTTGCGAAATGAGCAAGTTTGCCGTATCTACGCCGATTTTCTTGGCATAAGCTGGGTCTAGTGCGTGCTCCGCATCAATAAATGCCGCCTGGCCGCCTTGTTTCTGAATCTCGGCAATGGCATGAAGCGCGAGAGTGGTTTTACCAGAAGATTCTGGCCCGTAAATCTCAATAATGCGCCCCTTGGGCCAGCCACCACCGAGTGCCAAATCTAGCGCAAGCGACCCGGACGGTAAGAGTTCCACGTCCATCTTGGGAGTTTCGCCGAGTTTCATAATAGACCCGTCACCAAATTGCTTGGTGATTTGCGCCATAGCAAGCTTCAAGGCTTCCATTTTGCCATCATCTTTTGTATTTTCTGTCTTTTCTACTGATACATCTTTTTTTGCCATTGCTTATTATTCCCTTCTTATGTATAATTATATTATAAAGTTTGATTTGAGAATAGGGTTGACTTTTACGATCGTGTATGGTAGAATCAAATTAGGTTTTAGATTACTTCTGCTTCTTAGCAGGAGTAATTTTTAGTTTGATTGTTACGTCTATGCGTTCAACTTCAACTTCCATAAACCCTCCTTTCTTCTGACCACGTTTATTAAACTACGCCACCCCTATTCTCATTAGCCACAGTAGCATAGCGAAAAATAAAAGTCAACTCCCTACTTTGCAAGATAAGCATAAGCGCAGGGTGGGGGGTTGATTTTGATTTTGACTTATGCTATACTAGTTGCTTTATTTTATATGGGGCTTACAGGGGCAGAGTGATGGTTATGCTTGATAAACTTCGCAACAAATGGCGTGGCAGTTTCACGAGATTGATATTTTATGGTAAAAATGCTAAAATAAATGATATGAAGATTTTGGAGAATGTACCTATTTCCGAGATGACTACGATGCGGATGGGTGGGCCGGCGCGGTATGTGATTGATGTTTTGGAAGAAGAAGACGCTGTGAATGCGTTTGATTTTGCGCGCGAGCGGAACTTACCGGTTTTTGTACTGGGAAGAGGGGCGAATACGATTGCTCATGATGCGGGGTTTGACGGCGTGATTATACGTAATGCGATGACGGGGATTACCGAGCAAAGTTTAGCGGATGGGGCGGGAGCGACAAAATCTGACCTACTGCACATCACGATTCTCGGTGGCACCGAATGGGACTCGGTAGTAGAATATGTATCTGAACGGGGGTTGACCGGGATAGAGGCGCTGTCGAAGATTCCGGGGCGTGCGGGAGCTGCGCCGGTACAAAATATTGGTGCATATGGACAAGAAATTGCAGATAGTTTTGTAAGTTGCCGTGTGTACGACATTAAGGCTCGCGAATTTAAGACGCTTTATAAGGTGGATATGCGGTTTTCTTACCGTCATTCGATACTTAATACCACGGAGAGCGGGCGGTATTTTGTAATTAGTGTGAGGCTAAGGCTTGAACCTGGGCGGATGGCGCGGCCGTTTTATAAGTCGGTGGAAAAATATATTGCCGAGCACGGTGCAACGGATTTTTCGCCGGCTGGGATACGCAAAATTGTGAGCGCGATACGTGCCGACAAACTGCCAGACCCGCGAGAAAAGGCGAGTGCGGGATCGTTTTTTAAGAATATTTACCTTAGCGAGGCAGAGGCGGTGGAAGCTGAGGCAAAGGGGTATCCGGTATATCACGGGCATGATGGATTAAAAATTAATTCTGCGTGGCTGATCGAACAATGCGGATTAAAGGGTAAGTTGCTATATGGAATGCGCGTAAATGATAAAGCACCGCTAGTGCTAATAAATGAATCAGCCACTGGTTATGCTGACCTCGCAGCAGCAAGAGCTGAGATTGCGGCGGCGGTGAAAGCGAAATTTGGATACACATTGGAACAGGAGCCGGTGGAACTGGTGACGCCGGGGCAAGAGGAGGCAGAGAGAGTGGTGCCGGGGCAAGAGGAGGTGTGCAGATGAAAATTTTGAACGGGGCGGAACTTGCGGGATTTATTAAGGAACGGCAAGTACACGAAGTGGCTAGCGTGAAAGGGCGACTAAAGCGACAGCCGACACTACTTATTATTCGCGACAGCAATAATCCGGTGATTAAAAAGTATGTGGAACTTAAAATCGCCTACGGGGCGGATATTGGCATAAAGGTGATTGATTACCTGGCGCAGGACGAGGCCGATATTGCCGCGAGGATTGCCGCGGCAAACGATGACGATACGATTGATGGGGTGATTTTGCAGCTGCCGATTACAGATAAGGAGAGGACCGACGAGCTCACAGCATTGATTGCACCCGAGAAAGATGTAGACGGGCTGTCTGGCAAGGGCAATTATGACTCGGCGACGGCGACGGCGATATTGTGGCTGCTCGCGGGGTACGATATAAAACTAAAAACTTGCAAAATTGCGGTGGTGGGGCGCGGTAAGTTGGTGGGTGCGCCAATATATAAGATGTTGACGAATTCTGGATGCGATGTAACGCTATTTCACCGAGGGTCCGACCTTGACAAATTGGTGGAATATGATGTAATAATAACGGCTACTGGGGTACCGGGACTCATTACTAGTGCTATGGTACGCCCAGGGGCAGTAGTGGTGGATGCTGGCACGGCGTCGGAAAAAGGGATTTTGCTAGGTGACGTAGCCGGGGACGTGCGGGAGCGTAGCGACCTCGCCGCAATTACACCTATAGTGGGTGGCGTAGGTCCGCTAACAATAACATGCCTTTTTGAACATGTGATACAGGCGGCGAAGATAAGTAAAGGCTAGTTTTTGAGCTTAACAGTTCGCCTTAATTGCTACCGAACTCTTTATCTTAATACCATAGCATAAGATAAGATAAGAAATGGTCTACAAGGCTTTATGCATTGATGGGTCGGTAGTATCTAGCCTGCCGAGTCGCAGAGAATTGAGCATACCTTTGATACCAGCTTTAGCATCGAGCCTGCTCGCCAAAGCTGGGTTGCTTGCAATTTCGTCCGATGCCGCAAGCAGCATGGATTGATGCTTTGGGTTGGGACTACCAAGCAAGGCACGTATGGTGCTTTCCGGCAAACTCGTTAGCTGTTCTCCGGTCATACTTAGATCGTCGCGACTAAGCATAGCTTGGTTTAGCTGTTCCAAATCTGCATCAGTAGGGCGAGTCATGGTTGCGCGCTGCATTAGGTCTTGACTAGACATAGTATTAAACTGTTTTGACGCAGAACTATTTCCTGTTTGGTTTCCGCTTCCCGACTGATTGGTTCCGCTACTGCTAATATTGCTCCAAATAGGATCAAGTCCATTGTCTGTACGAATTTTGTCAATTATTACACGCTCGGCGTTCTTGATTTTGTTCATTCTATCCCTATCGCCAATGATATCATTAGATGCTTGGATTAAGGCTCTCTGCCCCTGAGGAGTAGTTGCAAATTCGGAGATTACACTAGGTGCAACTCTTGTGAGTTGCTCACCACTCATCGTAAGGTCATCGCGGTTTTTAATCATGTTAACCATAGACGATACGGCGCTTTGCTCTTTGACGATTTCTAGGCCCTGCATCATGTCTGGAGTCTTAATAATATCAAAATCAGCATTTTTTTGTGCAGTTTCAATCACACCGAGAGATTTGTCTGTAATGTTGGTAAAGAATTCCTGCGCACCTTTACCGCTCATATATTTTTGAAGTGCCGTCATCTCGACCTTATTTCCGTTATTGTCGGTGTAAGTTTGCATTTTGTTTACAAAGTCATACATTGACATGCCAGCGCCGGTTTTACCCCAGGCTTTTGCAATCTTCTCGGGAGAGCTGGTGAAGGCCGAGCGAACATCCAAATCGTTTTCTGAATTACTAGCAAGTATTGAAGCGACATCTTGATTCATCATTACGTCAAACATTTGGTTTTCTAGACCTTTACTAGTCATGGTTTGTGTTAAGGCGATGAAGCGCTGCGCACCACCTTTTTCATTGATCATGTTGCGCAACTTATTCGTATCGATAATCGCTTGGCCAGTACTTGGATTTCGCATTATTTTGCCGCTAGCATCCAATTGGAATCCAGCCTCCGAAAGCAACTTTGACTGAGCAAATGTATTATACATATCAGAAGAATTGCGAAGCTCTTGCGCTTTAAATGATGCGGTGGCACGCGCCGTAGCAAGTTCTTCGTTGATTTCCGAAACGCCGACGGCTTGCTGAGCATTAGTCATGCGTACTTCGTTGCCGGCTATCGTGCTAACCGTATCCCATTGCAATTCCGGTGCGCCAGCCCTGATTCTGGCAGCTTCACGCATAGCTTCGTTGGCGGCGAGCTGGTTTGCGTATGCTTGAGTAACCCTTGGTGCAACGTTGTCGATTTTGGCCTGCTCGTTAGTGCGTGCGTTCTCAGCCATTCTTCTTGCATATCTATCAGAAACAACTGGGGCACCCTCGTTGACTTTGCCCTGCTGCATTCTTCTTTCATTGGTAGCAAGTTGAGTTTCGTAGTCAAGATTGGTCCTGACAGCACCAGCATTAATCCTGCCCTGCTGGCGCAAGCGTTCTAGATTAGCAGTATCACGAGCGTACTCACGATTCGTAATAGCAGCCCCTTCTCTGGCTCTTTCTTCACTTTCAATAATCTTATTGGTGGTGTTTTGCCCAGAGTATTTTTCGTATTCCGCCAACATCGCCGCTCGTTCTGCCGCGGTGCGGGCACCCATCAAACGCTCGTAGGCAATTGCTTCGCCGCTGCGATTCGCTCTAAATTCATCATTTTTGTATTGCTGAGCATTTTCTATATCTAGACGATCATTATCGCGTTCGGTGTCTGCCGAGTACTGCGCCGCTACAACTTGATTACGACGACGGCCGCGTAAACGATCAAGACCGGCAGCTTGACCAAGTCTACTCTCAGTAATGCGATTTCTCAAATTATTATCCCTGACCCATTTCCCATTTTCATCGCGATGGAGACCGGCTAACTTTTGCCCCTTACGTTCTTGCGCTTGTTGTTGCTGGAATTTGTACATCTCGCTATTTCTAATTCTATTGGCAGCGCCGCCACTTAGACGACTACCAAGATTGGAAATCCTGTTGCCTAGGTTGCCTAGACCATTTAACGAATTCTTGAGGACTGATGGTATGAAGAAAATTGGGACAATACCAGCCAGCATAGCAACAAGCGCGCGAGTGGTGGAGTCGGCGAAACCGCTTGAGAGCAATAACCGTGACACATAATCGCCTCCAGCAACCATCAGACTACATATCGGATACACTAATAGTAGTGCTTGCAATACTTTGACCCAACGATCGAACCAGCGCTTGGTATTGGGTAGCATATAACAGGCGAAGGCGAGCGGCGAAATAACCACCATCACTACCACTGCGGCCTGCCGGGCTGAAAGTATAATGAACGTAAAGAAAAGTGAGATGATTAGACTTACGGCGACTGGCAAAATAGCAAGAAGCGTACCGATAGCATCTACGACGATTAGTCCACTGGCCGTACCCCATACTATACCACCTAGCAATGCAACGCTCGTGATGGTGGTGCCAACCTGGCCAAGAACATTTGCATATTCAGTAGAACTTGGGACGTTAGTACTTAGACTATTGAACAAGCCCGTGATGCCATTGCCGGCAATATTAGAGACATCCACCAAAATTAGGCATATGTAATATGACAAATTCATGAGGATTGCCACGAGGATGATTTTAGGCAAGATACGTTTGATGCCGTAGTTATCAATACCAACTCCAGTTAGTTGCGAGAAGATAACAGCTAAGAATAAGACGATTATTAATACATTGGCAATCCCTTGGAATATAGACCAGCCCTGCCTTGTGCCGTAGTTTTCGTCGTCGCTAAATAAGGTTGGCTCGATATTTAGATTAGGAGCAACCATTTTCTCATATACAAAGGTAGTTGCGTCACCTATGGCATCCATAATTGGACATAAGACCCAGCCTAAGGCTCCGGCTGCGCCAGAATTGAAGCAGTTGGCTTTGGGGTTTGACTGCTCGGTCTGCCCCTCGGTATAATTGTTATTTTCACGGCTATTACTAATAGTGACAGTTTCGACAAAATCTTTAATTTCGGCATCTGAATATGACTTGGGTAACGTGCCGATTTCTGATATTAGGCCATCCATATTTTTGATGCTCTGCCACGACAACATCCCACTTCCGTCAATACCGTTAACTCCCTCCTGATTCCCTGTATTCTTAGCGCCACTGGTATTATATGTGCATGTTTTAATCGTATTATCGCTGGTGTCAAACCATGTTATCGCATTGTTGGAAGAGGATGCATTAGAGTTATTGGAGCAATCCACAGTCACACCGTAGTAGTTCGTTAAATAGTTTTGATATAAAACACGTTTTTCAATTGGGGTAAATGCGAGATCGTTTGTCGTTTGATATTTATCGTCATTAGATAGGTAGCGAATCGCTTGCATAGATGCCGTGGTAGGATTATTCCCCAGAAATCGTGCCGAAGATTTTTTAAGTCCGGTACCTTGTTCTGCACTACCGCCCAGAGTGTATGTTATGCCTGCTTCGCTCGTACACACATTGCCGTCGCAATTTGGTGACGCACTTACGACCGAATTGAGCCACTCTGCGCTGAATTGGGTGTTACCTAGTTGCTTACAGCCGCGGTCTGCCATTATGTTAGAATTGTTTAGCATTTTGAGACATACCTCATTGCCATTTTTAGCCTCAAAGCCTATACTGATTCCGCCCATCGTTTGATTATCGGAATATAAATTACCATTGCCATCCATGCATACCGCGTTGGTGGACGTTTGTTTAATTTTGCTGCCATATGCTTCACCACCAGTGACAGCAATGCTATAACATGTATCGTTGTTTCTGTTAACATAGTATCCCATGTTTTCTAGAAATGTAATTACAGATTCGGCATTTTCTAGTTCTGGCTCTGTTACGCCCATAGCTTTTGTAATCTTGGAATTGCTACCTCCAAAAAGATAAAAACCACCTTGATACAGTTCGCTACAAGTTAAACCGCCATCCTTCACGTTGTATCCAGAAGTATTGCCGAGAACACCTCCAGTAATTGAGCCTGTAATTAAGGGGATAGGGTTGCCACTTTGTGCTTTTCCGGTTAGAAAAGAACCGACACCAGTATAATCACTTAATGAATTGAATTTGTCGACAATGGATCCATTATTGTAACAATTTTCAATTCCTTGATACACAGCTTTATCCATAATACTACGTTCAGTCTCTGCAAGAGTAAAGGCAGATGTACTATCACTCACAAGCAAGCTAGCGAAGAAGGTCCCTAGTAACAACATTAAGACTTTTTGCATCGTTATTTTACTCATTTTGGTCCGCCTCTACATTAAATAGATCGCTTGCCATGCGGAAGATTCCATTATATAAATCTTCTTGACTTTTGCTAATGACGTAAGTAAGACTTTGATAATTACCCCCAATTTCATTGTTCAAATTCTGCGTAGTGTCATTAACATTATTCGCTGCACAGTCATAATTAATGGAACCGTCATTGATGCACCCAGAGCCATCGTACTGTCCAAATAGATCTATTGTTTTTGCTCCCCAGCTATATAAAACATCGTAATAACTAATATCGTAGATGGAACCAAACTGTTGATATTTGGAAGATATTTCCGCAATGTAATTTTTTGCGGCTTCTGCTCCTTCTGACGTATAGACTTTTAGTATATCATTTCTTGTTACTGATCCACCATTATAATAAGTAGATATTAAGCTAAGTATTGTTTTGTACTGATCGAAGAAGGTTTGTGCGAATGCATGGTCGTCAGATTCTGCTAGATATGATTCGCTAAATGCATCGAAATGTTTGGCTAGGCTATCCGTGTAGGTTTGGCTTAATTCGCCGGATAAGATTAGCTGGCCAAAGAACGAATCATAAAAATCCGTTTGTTCGTTCTCGAAATTATTGGAGCTATTTGTCCCATTCAAAAATTGATTGGCATACACGTTCAATTGTCCTCTCGCGGTAATCGAAGTGTTATTTTGATTACGGTTCATATTAAGCACGATTGCGGCGACAGCGGCGACGATGGCAAGAATAATGAGAATAATGCCAGCGATGATGAGGCCGCGGCGGCGGGGGGAGGAAGTAGCGGAAGCCTGGCTACCAAAAGAATTGTTGTATGACGGATCCATATATATTATATTATAGCATAAGCGACACAAGTTGCGCGAAAATATGTCGCAAAATCTCATCGTAACACGATTCCTCGCACAAAAATAAGCCAGCATCATAGATGCTGGCTTATTTCATGACCCACCGTGAAGCGGTCACTTACATTAACTTTCCGGCTTATTAGAATTTGCGCTTAGAAGCGATGAAGTAACCACCTGCAGTTACGATAGAACCGAGGCCAAGAGCGGCGCCTGCAACTTCAGCAGGACCGGTGCTGACGATGGTCTTTGGAGTTTCACCGTCGGTATTCTTACCGTCGGTCTTCTTGCCGTCGTTCTTCTCGCAGTTTTCAGCGACGTTTACGATTACCGAAGCGTCATCTTTGAAAACTTCGCCGTTAACCGTGGCAGATGCCCAGTTAACAGTTTGGGTGTCACCACAAGCAAGATTTTTGTTGACAACTTTACCAGTAAAGCGGACATAAGCTAGGCCGTTCGGGGCGTAGTTGCCGATATTGATACCGGTAGTGGTCAAAGTGTTCTCGTTGATTTTAACACCATCTTGGTGGTTGGAGTTGTAGAGGTAAGTAGAATCCTGAACGTACTCTACGTTGGTAGGAAGCACGTCACGAATCATTACGTTGTCTACATCGGCAGCGGAGATGTTGCGGTACTCAATTTGGTACTCAACTAAATCGCCAACCTTAGCGCCTTCAACTACCTCACCGAATTTATCGGTGCTACCAGCCTTGCGGACCTTGGTAGTGAGTTTGGTAGTGATAGAGCTGTGAACTTTCACCTGGAAGGTGACTTCACCGTCGTAGTCGTAGCAGCCTGGAAGCTCACCGTTCATAGAGGTGTAACCAAGCTTGGCGCCGCCAGAAACGATGATTTCGTTTGGAAGGCTGAAAGTACCTTGAGTGTTGGTAAACTTAGCAGAGTTCTCAACGAATTCAATGTAGATGTTTTCGTCGGCTACGAGAGTAACCTCATCCCAGATACGACTAGGAGTAGCATTGGATGCGTTCAAATAACCAATGATAGTTTGTTCTTTGGCTACAGTAGTAGGCAAAGAAATTTCAGCGGTCACGCCTTGTGCGATACCGTTCATCCCAAGTGGGCTGTTGTTGTGAACATAAAGACGTACTGTGACAACGTCACCATCTTTAACGTTCAAAGTAGAAGCGTTCCATACGGAAGCGCTTGGAGTAGTGGTAGCAGCTACGAAGTAGCGCTCATCGCCGATTTTGCTGTCGGTGATGGAGTTCAAGGTAATAGTATTACCGAGCTCGCCAGCGTTGATTTGCTCGCGAGTGTAGGTCTGACGACCATTGGAGGAATCGCCCCAAGCCAAAACGTTGACAGGAACGATAGAGGCACCAGCCACGATAGCAGTCGCGGTAGCGCCGAGAATGGTTTTATAAACTTTGTTCATAAATTCCTTTCTTAAAAAATTATTATTAGATTGCTGATAAAGACGCAAATTAAAACCCTAAGGTTAAAGCCGGATTGTTAATTTACGTCTGGCAACCGAATCATCTCAACCTTCAATCTTTGTTATTTGCACTTTGGGAAATCTGGAACTTTGGGACTTTGGGAATGACCCGGCAGCGCGAGGCCGCCGGGTCAAAGGTGCGTAGATGCTTACAACTTATGCGTCAGGGAGACCGCCCCAATCGGTGCCCCTGGGCTCATTCGTAACACGGACAGTGGTGCCGGCCGGCTTGTTACCATCGGTAGTACCGGTGTTAACTCCGCCGTCCGACGGGACTGTATAGGTAATACCGGGAGAAACCGGTGTAAGATTGTCAATGGGCGCGCCACCGTTGCCCTTGTCGGCATTGTTGTCGGCAGGCATTTCCTTGCTAGGAGTGTAGGTAGGAGTATTGGGATCCTTGGCGGTTCTGGTACCGCCGTTATTCGGCTCAACCAAATTCTCCTTCGCATACTCCTTGTACTCCTCGTAGGTGTCCATAAAGGTGGAACCGGTGAGGTTCACCTCTTTGGTAGAGTTCTGGGCGCCAACGGTGCTGCCGGTGTATTCGTCCGGGCCGTCGCTGACGTGGTACTCTTGGTAACCACGATCAAGCGTCTTGGGGCTCCAAGTCGCAGTCAGCGGATCATCCTGACGCTTGGTAGTGTCGGGATTCGCTGCGCCACCAGCGGCTTTGCCGTCGTTATTGGCCGCACCGCCAGCGGCTTTGCCGTCATTATTGGCTGCGCCACCGGCACCTGTACCGGTACTGCCACCACCAGCAGAAGAACCGCCACCACTAGAGGGCTTGTTCGGGTTCTTGGCCGGGGTGACATGGACCACTTCGGCGACGTTCGCCGGAACAAAACCGCGGGAGATGTCGTAAGACACCTTGAGGACCCTTGTTTCCATCACGTTATACGTGAAGGTGAGGAAGTATCCCTCGTGGTCTGCCGATTCCATCACGCTGACGCCGGGGATAATCGTTTTATTCTCCTCAAGCGTCTTTGCCCCGAACTGATACATATGATCAGTGATATCGGTGCGATACTCGATGGAAATCTTATCAGCTGCCTGGATGACGTTGATGAAATGCCGGACCTCGGCCCAATAGGCGTCGCGATCCTTAACCCAGCCGTCCTTGGCCGAGTTGATGGCGCGCATATAGGCGTCGGGCTTCTCCTCCCACTGGGAATAGAAGTCACCGAGGAACTCATTGGTATGCATTAAAGCTGCGTGCCAGCCCATATCGGCAGCGCCGAGGGCCGGGTCGTAGTTGATTGCATCCACAAAGAGCTCCAAGACGTCCACCACGCCCACCATACGGTAGAGCTGGTCTTCCGTCTTGCCGGCGAGATCCTCTGTCTTGAAACGACCAGAGGTGAGCCCCATGGCGATAGCCTCGTCGAGAACGCTATAACCGAAGTCGTAGTCGTTCTTCTTGGCTTTTGCCAGGGCGTCGCCGGTGAGCTTGACCCCGCTTGCGTCGTAGTTATCGGCGATAACTGCGTCGTGGCGGAATTCCCACTTAGCCTTAAGATCCTCGGCGATGGGTGTACCCATGCCGTCCCAGGTGCTTAACACCTCGGAAGTGTCGGGCTGCTCTTCGGCGGGCTGCTCTGCAGGTTGCTCTGCGGGTTGGTCTTCGGCGGGCTCGGTGTCGGCCACTTCGGGCTGATTGGCCTTATTGCCGCCAAAGATGGCGGCGATAAATTGGTTGAACCAGTTCTCGGTGTTGCCGGTGTTGTCGGTGCTGCCCGTAGTGCCCTGAGCGGACATACTGGTGGTTAAACCAGCCATGTCCACATCGCCGGCGCGAACGCTATTGACAAAACTACCAATAGCGACGCCGAAGATGAGCTGGGCGATCATCGAGATGATGAAAATCACCATCACGATGATGCCAAGCACCCGGTGGCTCGGCTTGGCGTTTTTCTTGGCACTGCTGAAGAGCGCCGTGGAAAACATATAGCCGAGAAACGCGGTGCCCGCGAGGCCGTTGCTGATCATTATGATCGGCCCGATGACCGGTATGCCGATGAGACTGCCGAGAGTGGCGGCTGCGCCGCCAGTGGTGGGCACCATCATCAGCGCGAGGAGGGTAAAAGGAATCACCTCGCGCAGTTCGTCGGCGTACCGACCCCACAGGAAGAGGCCAACAAAGCCGGCTACGGCAAAGCCGTAGCAAGGCAGGGCCAATACCCAAGTGGGATTCTCGACGTTGCCCGTCAGGTAGACGAGCAAGCCGGCTGCGATAGCGACGCCGGCCGCCTGCAAATGCAAGGCGAGGTAAGCATCGCGCTTTTCCTTTTTGGAGGTGCTGGGGCTGACGGCCGCCCGGAAGACGGGCGTCTTGTGCAGGGCCGCGTAGGCCCAGGCGATCAAACAGTACATGACCGCCGTAGTGACGATAGCAGACAACATAACAGTTGCCCTCCTTTCATAATTAGTGGGGGCAACGCCCCCAGGTTTTGGGGGAAGTAGTTGTAAGCATCTATATAAATAACAGGCTTCGATTGAAACCTGAGATGATTCGGTTGTTAATGGTCTTCGTTGTTTTGTAAACACACTCAAAACTCAGACTAATTCCATTATAGCACACGTTGTTAATTTTGTCAATAGCATTACAATGTTATTGTGGTTATGACTAATATATGGTGTGGTGGGGTCAATGCGAGGTGCGGTATGGGAAAATGGACCGTGAAAAACCCCGCTGGCTGCGGGGTTCTTCGAAAGGTGCTAGGGGCAAGGGGGATGTACAGGCGCCTGAGCCAGCTAGTGGCCAGGCGCCACCGGTAGCTGGTGGCGGGTTACGGAGCCGGAGCGGCGCTCACGGCGGTGAAACCATAGTACTCGCCGGGTTCGTCCTTGCGCGGGTAGGCGTAGCCGAAGGTGGCTGTGCCATCTTCGGCAAAGCGCCGGGCCTTCAACTCAGCATCCGGCTCGGACGCCGGCAGGAAGTCTTCCTTTCCCTGCCGGTTGGTGAATTGATAGCCCCAGACAGGCTTTACTGCGTCGCCCGCGGAAAGACCGTGGAGCTTCGTATCGAAGTCCGTGATCTTGCGCGCGAGGTCAATGAAAGCCGTCTTGATGGCGCCGAATTCGGTGACCATCTCGGCGGGCACGACCTGCTTTTCCTTCTTCAGCTCCGCGAGGAGCTTCTCGAGCTGCTTGATCTGCGCGCTGCTGGGAGTGCTGGGGTTAGGGGTGCCGGGGTTAGGGGTGCTGGAAGCACCGACAGTGGGATCACCGAAAGTTTTCATAACTTGTCCTCCTTAATTTTTAAGATACAATTAAAAATCCCTCTATGTTTCCATTATAGCATACTTATTGTAAAAAGTCAATAGGTAGAACATATGTCGGT
>CAZHTQ010000016.1:0-17031 GCA_964535375.1 uncultured Candidatus Saccharibacteria bacterium
TGGCGAGTAGGTTTCTTTGGCTCAAATAATACTTTTCCGGAGCATTGAAAATCCCCCATATAAAAATCACAACTTCACAGCCCGAGCACCGAACAGTTTCGGGCGCAGGGCTGCCTGACGTTGTGATTTTTATCTTGGCGGGATTTTATCGCTCTGGAAAAGTATTATTCGAGCTGCTGATCATTCTCGGTGTACGAACATTACTGATTAAATGGATATTTTTGTATTTATTTTCACCGAACTTTGTGCTAAAATATCTATAAGACGGAAAGGTGGCCGAGTGGTTTAAGGCGCACGCTTGGAAAGCGTGTAACGGGGCAACTCGTTCGCAGGTTCAAATCCTGTCCTTTCCGCCAAACAATGGGCATACAATGAACGAAGAAATTATCAAACTCACAAATCTCACCAAACGTTACGGTTATGGCGATGCTGAATCTTTCGCATTGAAAGACTTTAATCTCACCATCCGTCAAGGTGAGTTTATTATGATTATGGGACCGTCAGGATGCGGTAAGACCACGTTGCTAAATATCATAGGGTTACTGGATCGCGCCAGCGACGGTGAGTATTATCTTAACGGCGAGAATGTTGCTAGTATTACATCGCGTCGCCGCGCCAAGATTCGCGCCAAAAAAATCGGCTTTATTTTCCAAAATTTCAACCTTATCGACAACCTTTCTATTCTAGAAAACGTTGCCCTTCCCTTAGTTTATATTAATCGTCCTCGTACCGTTAGGCTAAAAAACGCTTCCGATGCTTTAGCAAGATTCCACTTGCAAGAAAAAGAATACTATCACCCAAGCCAGCTTTCCGGCGGTCAGCAGCAGCGCGCTGCTATTGCTCGCGCAATTGTTAGCGACCCGGAGATTATCTTGGCAGATGAGCCCACTGGCAACCTAGATTCTCGTGCCTCCTACGCGGTAATGGAAGAACTAAAAAAGATTCACGACGAAGGCAATACTATTATTATGGTCACCCACAACCCAGCGCTCACTACCTACGCTACTCGTGTCATTAATATGCTAGATGGCCAAATCGCCACCGACATCAAGACCGTAGAAGACGAATTTTTGCCACAGTCGCAGTCACAGTCGCACAGATCAAGACGTCGCAAACGTAATAGGAGGAAACACTAATGGCAACTCTATTTCGCACCCATCTGCGCCTCGCCCGTGCTTCAATTCGGGCCAATCGTACACGCTCGTTTTTGACCTGCCTCGGTATCGCTATTGGTATTGCAAGTATTATCTTGATCCTTAGCCTTACCGGTAGTATTTCACGCCTCATTGAAAGTGAAATTAAAGATATTGGTTCCAACCTTATCGTGGTGCGCCCATCTACTACTAAAGATACCGTGACATCTATCGTCGAAGAGCTCGCCGGCACCAACTCTTATCAAAAATCCAATCTTGCAGTTTCCGACGTAGCAAATATCGCAAAACTCCCCGACGTTACTGCAGTTGCCCCTATTGCCCTATCCAGCAATACTATTACCGACGAAGACAACACCGTCGCTAGCGCCACCATCCTTGGTACCACGCCTGAGTTTATAGACATTGAGCCACTCACGCTCCGCTACGGCACGTTTATTAATAATGGCAACAAAACCAACTCTGTGGTTATTGGTCACATGCTTTCGCTTTTACTTTTTAATACATCTAACCCCGTAGGTCGCACCCTCACATTTCACGACCAACGCTTTATTGTAGTTGGCATCTTAGACGAAGTTACCGATACAGTCAATTTTAATAATGTAGATTACAACAATTCCCTCATTATGGATATTGGTGTGCTAGAATCTTTGCTGGGTAACCCTCAGATCCAGCAAATTAGCGTCCGCGTAGCTACTACTGGCGCTCTAGACACCGTTGCTAGTGACATCAAAAACACCATCGTAAGTAACCACTCCGGCGATACCAATTTCTCCGTTGCCTACGGCAATAACATCACTCATCCATCCAGTAACCTATTAAATATTATATCCGGCATGCTTGCCATCGTGGCCGGTATTTCCCTGGTGGTTGGCGGTATTGGTGTGATGAACATTATGCTCGTATCTGTTGCTGAACGCACCCACGAAATCGGCATCCGTAAAGCCGTCGGCGCTTCTAGCTCTAATATTCTCACGCAGTTCCTCTTAGAGTCTATCATTCTTTCGCTCTTTGGTGGCTTCCTCGGCATTATCTTGGGCTACTTGTTTGCTTTTCTGGTTTCCATCATCACGCCGTTCACGCCATACATTAGTTTTGCTATAGTAGCAGTCACCGTGCTTACATCTTTGCTGGTTGGCATTGTCTTTGGCACCTACCCTGCCCTAAAAGCTGCCAGCAAAGACCCTATTGAATCTCTTAAACATTATCGCTAGCCCATGAAAAAATTTCTCGAATCTCTCCCCTTCTACAACCAAGCCGTGCTTCCCTACCATTTTGCGCAGAGCCTCATTGCCGTTACTAAGTATCACCACCCCGCGCGCCAGCTTCGTGTCATCGGTGTTACTGGCACCAATGGTAAGACCACCACTTGCTTTATGATTTGGCATATGCTAAAATCCGCCGGCTTCAAAGTTGGCCTCATGACCACTGTTGCCTACGGGGTAGATAAGTTAACTCCTGAGCTCGGTCATATGACTACTGTAGATGCCTTTACTCTTAACCGCCGCATCTCCGATATCAAGCGCCAGGGTGCCGAGTTTCTCGTGCTTGAGGTAACCTCGCACGCTCTTGCCGAGTACCGCACTCTCGGCATTCCTTTTGAGCTCGCCGTTTTCACCAACCTTACTCACGACCATCTAGATTACCACAAAACTCTAGCAAATTACCGCCGTGCCAAAGGCAAGTTGTTTCGCCGCGCCAAGTTTAGTATCCTTAATGCCGACGACCCCGCCAGCGATTACTACCAATCTCTCTCTCGCAAATATATCACCTATGGTATAAAAAAAGGCGAAAATCGCGCCAAATCCATAAAACTCTCCATTTCTGGAGTTAATTATTCGTTCCATGATATAATTTCAAACGAAGATTTTGCCATTACCACCAAGATTCCCGGCGAGTTCAATGTCTATAATTCCCTCGCTGCCGCTACCGTGGGGAGTCGCCTCGGACTCACAAAATCTCAGATTGAGCACAGCATCTCCTCTCTAGATAGTGTCGAAGGCCGCATGAATCTAATAGACGAAGGTCAACCTTTTACCGTAGTGGTAGATTACGCCCACGCCCCCGACGCCCTTGAAAAGGTTTTTGATAGCATCGGTGCTCACAAGGGTAAGATTATTTCTGTACATGGTGGCGCTGGCCGCCGCGACCCATCTACGCGCCCCATCCGCGGCCGCATCCTCGCCCACTACTCAGATATCGTCATTATCACCGAAGACGATTCTCGCGACGAAGACCCAGAGTCTATCGCTGCTGGCTTTATTGATGGCGCCACCAAAGAAGGCAAAGTTCTCGGGAAAGATCTATTCAAAGAAATGAACCGCAAAGATGCTATCAAGTTGGCCCTCACCAAAGCTGCCCCTGGCGACATTGTACTACTTCTTGGCAAAGGCCACGAAAAAACCATTCTCCGTGCCGACGGCCCTCACGATTTTGAGGACATCAAAGTCGCCCGTTCCCTCCTCCACTCCCTCGGCTACCATAAAACAAAGTAGTATAACTATTTCGCCATATTCTCCGCCAAAGTCAAGACTTGCATTTGTAAAAATATTATGCTAAACTAAAAATGTAAACATTTAATTATTTATACGTCAGCGTTTTTAATATTAACTAACGCGAGCAGTAACAGCCCTAAGAGGTATTTAATGTTCGAGTTAGGTAATACTGACGTGAATAATTAAATGTTTACAGCCTCGTAGGGCTGTTTCTGTTATAAACGGCCCATGCGAAATAGCATAATATTAACAAAGAGAGGTAAAGGCAACCATGCAGGTCATACAATCAAAAACAAAATTATTAAACCATATATTATATATAGCACTACCCATCATCGCACTAGGTATTTTGACCGGTGCATTTTTATTGGTCGCACACGAAAATAGTATTCGCAGCTCTTTTGCTGTTTCAGATAGTGAAGATTATACCGTTACTCTGCAGGACGACACCAGTATATCAGTTGGTTTTGTGGGTGACCCGCTTGTTTTGAATCTTCAACCCACTGCCGCCGGCAATTTTGTTTCCGGCAACCTCGCCGTCGAAGTCGCTACCAATAGCTACTACGGTTACAACCTTTCTATGTCCGCTACGACTACTTCCCTCTCTGGTAACGTAGCGGTCGGGAGCGAAAAGCCCACTATTCCAACATTGCAGTCCGCTACTTCCGAGGCTGATTTCCCTACCAATTACTGGGGCTTTAAGCGCGGCGCCGATACCAATAAACCAGATGCCAATTATCAGCCTATGCTGGCAAATGCCTCCATCCCACTCAACCTCGTCAGCGAAACCGACAATTTTGACCCAAATTCCGATATCAGCACCATCACTTTTGGTGTGAAATTGGACAACCGTACTCCATCCGGCACCTACGACATTACAATCAATTTCCTCGCCGTCGCCAATATTAATACTCCCTACTACATGCAAAACATTACCGATGCCGAATTAGCCAATCTCATGCCCAGCGTCAACGATACTTATACTTTGACAGACTCTCGCGACAACAAACAATATACTGTTGCCAAGTTAAAGGACGGTCAATACTGGATGACTACCAACCTAGACCTCGCCGGCGGTACTACTCTTACACCTAACGATTCTGACGTCGCCACCAACTACACCCTCCCCACCTCGTCCAAAAATGGTTTTGACGACGATACTAAAGCCTTTGTCTTTAATTCTAATTCTACTGATTGCACCAATACCGACGGTTGCTATTCCTACTATTCCTGGAACGCCGCAACGGCTATGTCTGGCACTTCCATCACCGCAGCTAATATTGATGCACCGTCATCAATTTGCCCTGCTGGCTGGCACTTGCCAACATCACGCCATACTGATACTTTTGATATGACCACCGCCTACGAATCTGATTATTATACCCTTGCTGTAAATTATAGTTCAGGAATCATTCAAAAATATATTCAGCAGAATTCGGACTTCAATGCAAATGCCGGGGTCGGAACAGTGGCAAATTTCGTAATGCCGGGTTATTACTTTGGTAGTCAGTTGTATTATAATAATCAGCGTGGTCACTACTGGTCCGCAACCAATAGAGGTGATGGTAGTACATATTCACGAGATATGCTAACTGATTCAGACGATACCCTAAATACAGTAAGTTATGAATCACGTAGATATGGCTTCGCTGTCCGCTGCATCCACAACGCCACCATGCAAAATCTCACCGATTCCGAAGTTGCTGCTATGAATACTAATGAAACCAAAGTCCTCTACGACTCTCGCGACAACCAGCGCTATACCGCGACCAAGCTCTTAGATGGCAAACTCTGGATGACCAAGAACTTGAACCTCGCCGGCGGCACTACCCTCACTTCTGCTGATACCGACATGCCCGCTGGCTACACCCTCCCCACCGCGAACGGCTTTGGTGCGAACAATACTCTCCCCGCCTCATCCATATCTGGCTTTACTGACGATACTCAGGCCTACATTTACAATACTAATTCTACCAAATGTGGTGTTTATGGTGGTTGCTACTCTTATTATTCCTGGCACGCTGCCACCCTCGGTTCCGGAGTTAATCTTACCGAACAGAATGCGACCGCACCATATAGCATCTGCCCTAAGGGCTGGCGTTTACCGACGAGCTTCTCTTCTGATCCGTTCAATGCTGATATTGCCGCAAAGAACGAGGCATATATGATGATGACGGCATACGGCATGCCAACCGGGAAATTTATCTACAGTGACAATTCTACATTTTATAGTCATGGTGGGCCAAATACCATTCCAAACTTCCAGGAAGGGGGTTTTATTGAGGGGACAGAGTTTAATTGGTGGAATAGTGGTATATATAATACCTCCACAGCAATGATTTACAACAACGTCGCAACTGGTGGGAATTATATGTTTGACTCTTATGGGTACACGTACTCATCTGGTAGCTATTTAAGACGCCGTGGCGAATCAGTCCGCTGCCTCTACGACTCCTCCATGCAAAACTTCACCACCACCGACGCCTCCGCTCTTGCCGAACATGACGAACTCACCCTCACCGACCGCCGCGACGGTAAAACCTACTATGTCGCGAAGTTGAAAGACGGCAACGTCTGGATGACCCAAAACCTAGACTTAGACCTCAGCACCTCTACCACCCTCACCTCTGCTGATACAGACCTCAACTCCGTTACTTCTTGGACTCCAGTCCGCTCCACGATTGATTCCACGTCCTATGGTAATATTACTACTTGTTCATCTGAAACCGCCCCTGGTACCGGCTGTTGGGGGCAAACCAATACAGGCTTTACCAGTATTAGTGGAACTAACCTATGGGATGATGATCCGAACACTCCATATTCTGTCAACCCAGGCTATCGCTACATGACCTTTACCGACAGAACTACCAAAAACGACTATTGGTATTCCAATGGCGACACATTTGCTAATTGCTCTACTCAGGGTACTGACTGTGGCGGACAAGGTCACTATATGATTGGCAATTATTACAACTTTGCCGCTGCCACAGCAACCAATAACGTTCAAACAACGGCCGGTGGTAGCGCCAATGTAGTTCAGGATAAAGTCATGCCCGACTCCATCTGTCCTAAAGGTTGGAGAATGCCAATAGACCAAACTACTAACAATGAATTCAATACATTGCTAGCTGCTTACAATATTACTGGTGCTGGTGCTTTTGAGTTTAACTTCCAAGGCCTTAACAAAGTCCGTCGCGACCCGCTCTACTTCATCCGGTCCGGCTACGTCCGTGGTGGCGCTCTGTACGATGCTGGCACGTCTAGCCTCGTATGGTCTTCTACTATTAGCTCTTCCACTAATGGCTACTACCTGGGCTTCAATGGTACGGATATCGATCCAGCCACTAGCTATAGTCGCATCCTCGGTTTCGCAGTCCGTTGCCTCCTCCGCACCGAATAGAGCTAGCCAAAACACTCTAATTCCGCTCCATTGAGCAAACCCGAGATAGAAAAAGTGGATTTTAAGGAAATTCGACGCGCGAGACCCCCTTCCGGCGTGAGACGCGCGAATTTCCTGTTAAAAAATCCACCTTTTTCTATCCCGGCGTGCAGCGAAGCGGAGCAGAATTGGAGTGTTTTGGCTGTTGTCTTTGTTGAACTTTCTTTTAGAAAATCCAAAGCGAAGTGCCTTATTCCTCCGGCTCGTAATTCGCTAGCCCATCTATAATGTATTGCGAACTTACATTGAGCGCTTTTGCGATGGCTACCGCACACGCCATATATGATACGGCAGTTTCACCTGGAATAAATGTTGCTACATTCATAAGCTCCGACTGCACTGAGAGAGTGGCTTCGGTACCGCGTGGGTATAGTTTAGAGTTGAGTATCCGTACGTCCTTCCCTGTTTGCCCGTAATCAAGCGTGAGTCGCGTGCCATGGAATTCGGCAAACTTGTCGTAATTAGCATCATCATGATTAAGTATTACGTATTCCGGCTTCATATCAAACAAGGTCTTTTCGTTCTCAATAAACTCCTCCGCGGTCATATCCTTAAGCGACGAAGTGACGAAATTTGTCATTGCTGCAATATTGACTGGTAATCCGTAAAAAACGTTGTCGCGTAGCACTCCTGCCGGCACAGTAACTATCACTACATTAGCCCCCGCTTTCCAAGCGTCCGAGAGAAACTTGTGTAGCATCCCTATCTTAAATGGCTGATCAGAAGCCAGTACGGCTACCTGCTCACCAGATGCTTTTAGTATTTCGTGCACGAAATGAGCCACGGTAGTCTTACCAGTTGCACCGGTAATAGCTACTACTTTCATATCTTTGGTCGGGTTGCCATAGTATGTCTTAAGTAACCCCGCCTTTATTTTTTGCGTTTTTGATTTCAGCCCACCATTTTTGTTTCCAGACCTTGACTTTTCACGCATATTCATATTTCCATTATACCACAATTCATCTTAATCTTATCAATTCCACCCCCCTTTACTAATCTTTTCTCCGGAGAAAAAGCTACTCTAGTAATTTACACACTAGCGACACTATGAGTTGCTTCTCTTTCGGCTCGCTTTCGGCAATAAGCAGCGCTATCGCAGTGAGCGCCCTATCGGATATCTTCGTCTCTCCCGCTCTGGTTAAATGACAGTCGTTCAAGGTTAAGAAGAAAATAAATAGCAGCGACCCAATTCGCTTGTTTCCATCATAAAACGGATGGTCCTTAATAATAAAATACAGCAGATTCGCCGCCTTTTCTTGCACCGACGGATACAAATCTTTTCCGTCAAAACTCTGGAATATGGCGGCTAGGCTCCCGGCAAACCCGCCCCCACGTTTCTTCCCAAAAAGCTCCGACCCGTGTACGCTACGTTTTAACTGAGTAACCGCCTGGTCGCACATTTCTACCGTAAGTTCTTTCACGGACCGCGCCTTATTCAGGAATCGCAAATTAATCTTACCATCGTCATATTCGGCCAGCGTCTTAAAACTCCCCGCATACTTTGAAATCACTTCTAGCACACCGTTTGCTTCCCCAGCATCTAGTTCACTCCGCGCAGTAAGCCGTCGCACTATACTCATCATATCCTCTACGTCGCGCAGCTTTTTAATTTCTCGCTGCGCCGCAAGTTCTGCCACGCGCCGCTCATTTACCACCACGCCAGCCGTAAGATATTTGCGAAGCACGTTCGTCGCCCACACCCTAAACTGCGTCGCCTTTTTCGAATTCACCCGGTACCCCACCGAAATAATCGCATCCAGGTTATACATTTTTACTTGATAAGTCTTGCCATCCGGGCCAGTATGTGCATTTTTTGCACATACTCGTTTTTCGTCCAGTTCCTCATCCTTAAAAATATTGCGAAGGTGCCGCCCCACCACTGTTCTGTCCACTCCAAAAAGCTGTGTTATCTGTGCCTGTGTCGCCCAAATCGTCTCCCCCACTGCATCCACGTCAAACACCACCTCACCAGTTAACCCTTGGTATATCTCAATCCTCTTCTCGGTCAAATCTGCATTTCCCTCCATTATTCTCCTTTCCCTAATTATATCATATATGTTATAATTACCCTATGACAAGTCATCAACACAGCCATCACGACCACTCTCACGGTCCGGCCGATCGCAACATTTTGATTGCTTTTATCATGAACTTCGCTTTTTCAATTATTGAATTTTTGGGCGGCATGTTTATTAATTCTGTAGCCATCATGTCTGACTCCGTTCATTCGCTGGGTGATGCTTTGAGCACTGGCGTAGCGTATTTTCTCGAACTCTTAAGCAAGCGTCACCCCGAAGACACCGCTAAGTACGGCTATGCTCGTTACTCTATTATCGGTTCCGCTATCACTACCGCCGTGCTTCTTTTTGGTGCCATCCATTTAACCCACGAAGCCATCGAACGCTTGCAAGACCCTGCCGAAATCAACTACGACGGTATGATCGTCTTTGCTATCCTGGGTGCTGTACTCAATTTCATTGCTGCCTACGCTACCCACCGCGGTGACAATCTCAACCAAAAAGCCGTCAGCATTCACATGCTAAGCGACACTTTTTCTTGGCTTGCTGTTCTTGCGGGCGCCATCGTCATGAAGCTCACCGGCTGGCACTTCATTGATCCGATCATGAGTTTTGGTATCGCCATCTTCATCATGACCTTTGTTATCAAAAACATCATCAATATTATTCAAATCGTCAAATCTAGCCACAACGTAGCTAACCCCAAAGATTCTGGCACACCCAAAAAATAGCTCCCGTAGGAGCCACTTTTTATAATCCACTCACACTAGATATGTTATCTACATTTACCGTAGTATTTGTCGAGGTCGTATCGGACAAACTCACCGTTACCTTGCCACCATTGCTGCCGCTCTTGCCCCACTCGCTTGTGCCTACCGCCGAAATAAACGGTTGTGCACTAGCAAAACTTATTGTACTACCCGTCAGGTCAATTGTCGCATCGGTATTTGTCACGAAGAAAAACGGCGTGGTATTATACACACTAGAAGATGACAACACTGTAAGCGTCGAATCAGTTGCCGTAAAGGACCCAGTTCCTACACTTGCATCCCCCGACATAGACTGATATATCATTACTCCTGCATTATCTACGTTATTGCGGTTACCGTTACCATTGGCTGCAAACTCACAACCTTGCAAATTGATCGAATTTTTCCCTTCTACCACTGCTATTTGCGCACCTGTAGCGGTACCAGTAGAATTAGTTACTGTAATTGCTCCTGTTGAATATATTAGCGGTGACCCAGCTCCCGCGGTAGAAAGCTTCATATTGGCAGCCACCACCGTGCCAGCACCTCGGTCGGTTGCTAACGCCGCGCAGGAGCCACCGAGCGTACTAATGGTTGTACTATCTGCATTAATTGTGCCACCGTATGTCGCATGTAGCCCTCGTGAATTGTCGCGCGTGGTGTTAATCGTAGTTTTAGCCACTACTGCCGTGCCGCCATTTGTGGCCACCACGGCATTTGCCCCCGATACGCTAGACGTAATTGTTGCACCGTTTATCGATGCCGACGACCCTTCGCCTACCACAACTACTGCCGAATTTGTCCCATAAAAACTATAATCATCTCCTCTCCCGGCAAAATCCGCACTTCCGGTTTTGTTAATTAGTACATTGCCATCCACCTTAAGCGACCCGCCATTAATCACTAGAAACACTACTTGGTCGTCTGTCGCCGATTCATACGTCCCTGCCGACACTGTCACGTTAATTCCATCTACCACATACGCACCATTATATGTTACCGTCTTACCGCCAATCGTCGTTGTTACTGTGCCGGCCGTCAAGCTCGTGCTCATCACCTGCTCGCCTGCGCCAGCCGTAGTGTCTGTTGCGGCATCCGTTGTGGCGTCGCTGGCCGACCCGGTATTGTTACTCTCAGTATTATTTTGCGGTAAATTCACTACCACTAGCGCCGTTACTACCGCCACCGCTAGCGCCCCCACGCCTACATAAAATCCCACCTTCATCCGCCCGAGCGGCTTTTTTACTGGCGTCGATTCGGCATTTTTGGTGGCCGTTTCCACCTGCTGCGCGTTAACTACTGGCTCTGCTTTTTTCGTTTCATTATTATTCTCATCCATAATTTTATTATACACTATCTCGCATAAAATCACCTTAAAAAGCCTATCTTTTTTCCCAAAATTTACGCAAGTTTACACCAATTTTGTGTAAAACCCTTGCATTTTTTCGTAAAATTAAGTAAAATAATATAGCTAGAACCAGTCTCTCGGTGTCATACATTTACACGTAGCGACGTAAAACATACAGCATCAACATAACAGAAAGGATTTATTTTAATGGAAAACAACAAGGCGCTCGGCACCGAAAAGATCTCCAAACTTATCAAAAAATTCGCAATTCCCTGTATTTTCTCACTGTTAATTTCTGCACTATATAATATAGTAGATCAAATCTTTATCGGTAATTCTAGTCTTGGTTATCTCGGTAACGCCGCCACATCTGTTGTTTTCCCTATTACTATTATTTCTTTTGCTTTCGCCTGGTGCTTCGGTGACGGCGCCGTTGCCATGATGAGCATCCGTCAAGGCCAAAATGACGAAAAAGGTATCAGCAAAATCATCGGCAATTCCCTCACCGCCAATGTTGTAGCATCTATTTTCTTCATTGTGCTCTGTTTCATTTTTATGGATCCGCTCCTTAATCTTTTCGGTGCCTCCGAGGCTTCTCTGCCGCTCGCCGAAGCATATTTTAAGATTATCCTCGCCGCTTCCACCGCCTCCATGATGGGTGGCGTACTCTCCAACATTATTCGTGCCGACGGTGCCCCCGCCTTTTCCATGGTAGTCATCGTGGTCGGTGCAATTCTCAACATCATCTTGGACCCTATCTTTATCTTTGGCTTCAACATGGGTATCGAAGGTGCCGCTATCGCCACCATCATTGGGCAAATCGCATCTTTCGGTCTTGGTATTTATTATATCTTTTTCCGCGCCAAAACCTTCAAACTAACCTTGCAAAGTTTTGTCCCACAGTTCAAAGTTGTTGCTCAGTTTACCAAACTCGGCATCTCCACTTTTATTACCCAGATGTCTATCGTGGTGACCGCCCTAGTGTGCAACATGATGTTGGCAAAATACGGTGCCGAATCTATCTATGGTATTGATATTCCTATTGCTGTTATGGGTATCGCCATGAAAGTATTTACCATCGTCATCAACGTGGTGGTGGGGCTCGTTGTTGGCGCTCAGCCCATCATCGGTTTCAACTATGGCGCCGCCAAGTACGATCGCGTTAGGCATGCCTTCAAAATCGTCATGATCGGTACCTTCATTGTTGGGCTTATCGCTACCATTATTTTCGAATTTTTCCCCGATCTCGTCATTAATATTTTTGGCGTAGACAGCGACTTATATCTAGAATTTGCTCGCAAAATGTTCCGCATTTTCTTGTCTCTCGTTGTCTTTACTGTTTCTATCAAAGCCATCTCCATCTTCTTCCAGGCGGTCGGCGAGCCTAAGCGTGCCACCATCTCCTCTCTCATGCGCGACCTCATTTGTTTTGTGCCACTCTGTCTTATCTTGCCTATCTTTTTCGGCATTGACGGAGTTCTCTTTGCCGCGCCTATCGCCGACGCCATTGGTATGACCGTGGCCGGCACCCTCGCCTACAGGTTTTATCGCCGCTTGGGTGTTACCGAAGCCACTGCCACCACTGGCACCGTTGCCAAATCTCACCCAGGTGTTATTATTACTATCTCGCGCGAGCATGGCTCCGCCGGCAAAGAAATCGGCCGCCTAGTCGCCGAGGAACTTGGCATCCCTTACTATTACAAAGAAATGTTGGCTATCGCCGCTAAGAAATCCGGTCTCTCTGAGAAGTATTTAAGCAGTATCAATTCGCGCGATGACGAAGGCGCCATGCGCGACTTGTTCCTAGGCTCTGCCCCGGCCGAGTATGCTATCAAGGCTCAGCGCGAAGCCATCGCCGAAATCGCTCGCCACGGCTCCGCGGTTATCGTAGGCCGCGCCGCCGACTATGTTTTAAGAAATCACAAAGATGTTTTGAAGGTCTTTATTTCTGCCCCCGATACCTATCGCATCAAAAAACTCAAAGAAATGTACGGCGATTCTGCTGCCGCCGCCAAGGCCTCTATCAAAAAATCTGACAAAAATCGTGCCTCCTACTACAACATTATTTCCGGTCAAGAGTGGGGCGCCCGCGCCAATTACGATCTTTGCATTGACAGTTCTATTGGCAACGCCGCCACCGCCAAGCTCATTGCCGACTACGCCCGCAGCCGCGCATGATATAATATAACTATGCCTATATATCAAATCACCGTCAAACCCGGTTCTTCCAAAGAGCAAATTGTCGCAACCGGCAGCCGCGAGTTTACTGTTTATTTGCGCGCCAAGCCACACGATGGTGAAGCCAACGACGCCCTCATCAAACTTCTCGCCAAGCATTTCGACGTGCCACGCACTACCATCAAAATCACCCGCGGTGGCAAGTCGCGCGTCAAACTTATCGAATTCTAGCAACGTTCTACTAAGTTATATCTCTTGCGCAGTCACACCGCAAACATACACTCCTGCGCTTTTATCCCGTTCTATTTGCTTGCGGTACCTATCTTCTTCCGAAAAAATACATCCACAATATTTCTGCATATACATACCAAGTTCCCGCGCCTTTGCCTGACCCTCACGAAACCCCACACGAAAATCTCGGTACACAAACTCTATCCCCGCCATCGCCGCTAGCTCCTCGCACACGGCTTTTAGTTCTTCGTGTTTCTGATATGGTGATACAAGAAGCGTCGTAGTAAAGGCGTCATACCCATTCTTCGCCGCGTATCGCACAGTTTCAGTTAGGCGCTTGCGGTAGCAATAGTTTACGCAACGGTTTGGAATGTCGCTCACCACGTTACGACAAAACTCGTCCAGCCCGTAATCCTCGTTAAATATCGCTGACACGCTAATCATCTCGCAATATTCTTTTAGACAATCTCGCCGCGCCTTATATTCCTGGTATGGATGAATATTTGGATTATACCAAAAAACCGTCGGTTCTATTCCCTCACCTCGCAGCGCATCGATACAATACACCGAGCACGGCGCACAACAAGTATGCATCAACAACTTCATTTTATAATTATACCATAATTCTTAGATTTCACCAGTTCCACATTACAAATATCGCCGCCCACCCCCAAGCACAAGCTCTTGACAAAAATGTGTTTTACTGATACAATATAATAAAGAGGTCATATTTTGCTGGGATTTTGTAATGAAAAAACGTAACCTATTAAAACTCAAAATCGGACTTGGCTTTGCCGGACTTGGCGTAGCCGTTATTGCGATTACCTCGGCCATTACGCCGTGGTCGGCTTTTCATTCACGCAACTATACCGGCGTCAAAGATTCCCGGTTTGTTTACTACGGCAATTATGACGATCAAAGCACCAAATACCGTAATTCCGTTTACGACAAATTAAAATCACCCGATACCGCGTCTAGCGACTCGGCGGAACCTTCTAGCAATTCTAAAGCTACGAACGATACTGCTAGTTTACCTTCCACCACCAGCTATTCAGCCGCCGCAAATACGCCATCCTCCGTCACTTCCGACGCCATGGCCGGCATCACCATCGCCGAAGCCGATGGTTCCCCATACACGCGCAGCGATTACGGCACCGGCTGGGATGTGTCCGATCTCGTCTGTAATATTCGCGCTCTGATTTTGAGCCAAACTTCACTCGTTGCCGTACAAACTTCCGCTAACGGCTGTACCGTCATTTACGGTTCCTGGGTTGACCCGTACTCTGGCGCCGTCCTCACCGGCAACCCCTACCAGGGTGATGGCACCGCCAACGACCTAGATATCGACCACGTCATTCCCCTAAAATACGTCAATTCCCATGGTGGCTATCACTGGTCAGCCAGCGACAAAATCGCCTACGGCAAAAGCACTGCTGCTATGTACAGCGGCGTCTATCTTGCTGTTTCTGCCTCCGAAAATCGCAAAAAAGGCGATTCTGGCCCCGCCGATTATTACCCCACCAACCCCGCCTTTTACTGCGAATATTCCCGAATGTGGCGCGACACTGCCAAAAAATATTCCATTAGTTTATCCCTACGCGATTACAACAAAATCAAAGGAGTCCTAGCCGAATGCAACATCAATTAGCCCCACTTCCCAAATGGTGTATTATTATGCTACTCGCGCTTTGTCCGCCCGTCGGCTACTACTACGCTGTGCTCTACCATCGCACCTGGGTCAAGCGTCACTGGTGGTTCACCGTACTCGTGGTGCTGTATTTTGTCGTTTTGGTTGCAGGGTTAGTATTAAGCGGATTTAGGAAGTAGTATGGAAAGTAGCGATTTTATCAAATATATCAAATCCTGCCGCACCTATTTAAAGCGTAACCCCAGCAAAGTGCGCGCTTCCTTGCTTGTGCTGGCGTCACTTATTGGCACGCTCGTCATCTCCATCTCCGTAACCGGCTACATCAATCTTGCCACCGCTCTGCCGCAAATCGCCTTTAACTATCAGATAGAAGCACCAGATACCGTTGAGTTTGATTGCAATATGCGCTACGACGATTCCAAACACGTTTTCCTCTGCGACAGCAAAAACTATTTTGGCAAAGTCGCCATGACGCCAAAGTCTAGCCTTAGCATTGGCGGCGAGTGGCATACGGTGGGAAGTAGCGGCGCCTTTGAGCGATATGTGCCAGAGCTAGTCGTCCCAGCTTCCGCTTGGGCGGTTGCGGAGCCTCATTTTGAAGAAGAGCTAGCCAAACTCAATTACTACTATGACACCATCCGCATCCGCAACGATTACCTCCACAGCGTCGTACTAGAAAAAAATGTTATAATCAAGTGGAATTTTAGTGCCGCCGACATTGCTCTCATGAAAAATCAGTGGCAAGCCTGGAAAACCGAGCAAGAAACTTTAGCCAAAGATAGGCTCGCTGCTGAAATCAAAGCTGCCGAAGAAGCTGCTCGCAAAAAAGCCGAAGAAGAAGAGCGAAAACGTATTGAAGAAGAGGAGAAAAAACGCGCAGAAGAAGAAGCAACGCGTGCTGAGGAAGCCCGTCGTGCTGAGGAGGCTGCGCGTGCCGCCACGCCATCCACAGAATACTACTCGCCGGAGCCCTACTCAGCCCCAGTAGTTGAAGTTCCAGCAAGCACACCTAGTTCATCTGGCGGTGGCTACGCCGAAAGCGACACAGATGTGGAAGGCGTATGCAAAGACGGTCTTAGAGTTCGTGGCAATCCGCACGCTCGTGGCAAGGCCAACGTTTGCTACGGTCATGGTGGCTGGGTCAAATAATATTATAATGTAATTATGAACAACGCAAGACAAATCGCAATCACCCTAAAACGTGATGGTTACGACATCTCAAATATCAATGCCGCCATTATGGCGCTCGAAGAAGATCTCAACTACTCCGAAGAAGAGGCTGTTAGCCTGGCGCGTTTTATTGTGCAGGAAGCAAAGTATATCTAACTCAATAAAAATGGCCCTTTAGGGCATTTTTATTGCCAGCCTCCGCGTGGCGGAAGCGAGAGGATTCGCACCGAACAAAGCGAGATCCGAATCTCGCTTTTTGATGCATTCCGTAAGGAACGTGGCGGAAGCGAGAGGATTCGAACCTCCGAGACGCTTGCGCGCCCACACGATTTCGAGTCGTGCGCCTTCAACCACTCGGCCACGCTTCCACTTCTCATTTTATCATAAAATTAGTAAAAAATCCACACAAAACCGTAAAAATATGTTATAATAGTAGTGTCACCCTCAAAAGTGATGCTCATTTAATTTCTAGGTGGATGTTGATTTAACTAAAACATCCACATTTGTGCCAAACAACCCTAAAGGTTCGCTGGCGCACCATTTGCAAACTGTGTGCCCGTAGCTCAGCTGGATAGAGCGTTTGCTTGCGGAGCAAAAGGTCGTA
>CAZHTQ010000017.1:0-16099 GCA_964535375.1 uncultured Candidatus Saccharibacteria bacterium
GGCGCTAAAATTGTGCGCGAAGACGATACGCATTATTATACGAGAATTCCATTATAAAACCTGAATTCCAAGGGATTTAACAGGCAAAATTATAGAGGTAATATTACGATTCTCGACGTATTTTTTTGTCGTAAAAATGGCATAAAAATAGCCCTTTATTTTTACGAAGAATTTAATGAATATTTATAGCTTATGAAATAATTAAAAATTATATAAACTGTCTAGCGTAACCTAATTGAAATAATTAATTTTCATTGCTTTTTTGACTTCCGAGAGGGTACTTTCCGCTACCTTGTTTGCAACAATTGTTCCTCTTTTTAGAATCTCCATCGAATCTGCTGTTTTAGCAAGTTCTTCTCTGCGCTTGCGAATTGGAGTAAGTTCTTTGTTGATTACGTCAAACAAGAATCTTTTTACTCTTCCATCACCAATCCCACCCTTTTTGTAAGCGGCCTTAAGTTCATCAAGATTTTGGAATTCCGGATAAAATTCTCCGAATGACTCGTCTGTTACAAATACATCAAGATAGGCGAAAATAACATTGTTTTCCAATACTCCCGGTTCATTTATTTCTCTCGGAAAAGAAACGATGTCATTGACTTTCTTTTTGATGGTATTTTCATCATCGGAAAGATAAATACAATTTCCGATTGACTTACTCATTTTTTCGTTGCCATCAGTACCCGGCAAGCGAAAACATGCTTCGTTATCAGGAAGTACCGCTTTACATTCAATCAAAATATCAGTTTTATAAATACGATTATATGAGCGGACAATTTCGCGTGTTTGCTCAAGCATTGGTTCCTGGTCTTCGCCAACCGGAATTAAATTAGCTTTAAATGCAGTAATATCGGCAGCTTGAGATACTGGATAATTAATAAATCCAATCGGCACGCCCTTGCCAAAATTCTTTGTACCAATCTCAGTTTTAACGGTTGGATTGCGAAGCACGCGATTATATGAAACAAGATTCATATAATACATTGTGAGCTCGGGAAGAGCTGGAATCATGGATTGAACAAAGAAAGTTACTTTCTTTGGATCCAAACCTACCGCTAAATAGTCCAGCATTACTTCTCCTATACTCTCGCGAATTTTATCAGGATTATCTGCGTTATCCGTGAGAGCCTGAGCATCCGCTATCATTACGAAAAAATCGTCATAGTCACCTTGATTTTGCATTTCAACGCGAGCCTTCAAACTTCCTACATAGTGCCCTATGTGAAGCCTTCCTGTTGGTCTATCACCTGTAAGTATTATGTTTCCCATTTTATCTCCTCCTATCTATTATACACCATTTTAAACTACAAAAGTACCACAAGAAACTTCCTATTTTCAGAAAAAAGTCCGGAGTTGGTGGGGCTCGATTAACCAGGTTTTAACAGTATATCAAAAATGGTATAATTTATTGGAAGGAGCTATATGAAACTATATATTTATTGCCAGCAAAATGATTTAACTGCTGAACAAAAAGTTCTTTTGAAAGAAAAATTTGAGGATGTCGTTATCCTAGAAAAACCAGAGTATGAGCTTCTTTTCAATGACGAGGGCGAGAAAGTAATCGCCATAGATCCAGATATCGTAGGCTGGGAATTTAAGAACGAAATCATAGATAAAATACCAAATATAAGAGCCCTTTGCCTAGAAACGACTGGTTACGAATGGGTGGACTGTGCTTATTGTTCTGAGAAAGGCATTGCCGTCACTAACGTGCCGCACTATGCAACAAATTCTGTTGCAGAAAAATGTGTAATGATGGCTTTAGCCCTTGCGAAGAAGCTCCCTCTTTTTGAAAAAGAAGGCAAGATGAACTGGGATAAAGAGTTTATTGGCGAAGACATGTACGGCAAGCCAACAGACATAATTGGTTTCGGGGCAATTGGTCATGCCCTTGCAAAGAAGTTGGACGGTATTATTGGTCGTGATGAAATCTGCTATTATTCACATAATCAGAATGATCCAGAATATCATTATTTAGATTTCGATAAAATGCTCGATAAAAGCGAGTATATGTTTATTACAATTTCAAAAAATCCAGAGAGTCTCGCTTTGTTTAATGATCTGTCAAAGTTTAGTCCTCAAACGAAGGTAATCATTGTGGCGAATGGTTTTGAAGACGTAGCGTTAAGAATGGCGCAAATGGTGGAAGATGGTAAACTTGGCGGCGTCGCCTTCGAAAGCGATGATTTGAGCAAAGAATATAGAGGCAATGTTTTCGTCACCCCACATAATGTCTATTATACTCAAGAATCTCTTGAGAAAATGTTCGAAATTTGGGTACAATCAATGCTCTCCGTGGTAGACGATTCGATTAACAAAGTCAATTAGTCTTCAGCCGTATTGTTGGGGATTTAACAAATAAAGAGCCTAACGGCTCTTTCTTTATTTTCTTGGTGGGCGAAGAGGGACTTGAACCCTCACTCTCTTGCGAGAACCAGATTTTGAGTCTAGCGCGTCTACCAGTTCCGCCATTCGCCCATAGTACGTAAAGGTAGGAACCGCTAAGGGGGGTTAACGGTTCCTACAATGATTATAGCATATTTTGCCAAAATATGCTATAATTTTATTATGGATTCTAATACTGGTGGGCAACTTAATGACGACCCGCAAAGGCGAGCCGCAGCAGAGATCGCAAGGCAAAAGGTGCTTGCGACCTTTAAAAATGCCGGCTCAGATTCGTCACAAGATAACGGTCACCTCAAATCACAGCCGATAGAGTCTAAGATCAACTCCGAATCGTGGAAGCGCTACCATTCGGCCTGGCAAAATTACTATCAGAAATATTACAACGACTATTACTCTAATGCTGCACGCGAGTACATTGCTAAAGAACGGCTAAAAGACGCTCGCGAAAAAGCCGAGGAAGACGACATCGCCTATGCCTTGGCCAGAGCAGGCAGAGCCGGGGGCAAATCGGGGCTTAATTTGCCGCGAAAAGCCGAAGGGAGCGCCTATCAATCTTCCGATAACAGAGATGGATATTTGCGGCAACAAATCCGCAAAAAAGCTACCGATAATGCCAAGAAATCGCGACGGCTGCGCAAATTTATCCCACTAATTGCCGGGCTTAGCGTGACGGGGGCGATACTTTTCTTGCAATACAACAGGTTGATTTTCGCGCCGATTATGGCATACGTGTCACCAGGCAATGCCCCGGCAAATCAGATAGAAGCATTAGACCCCACTATCACACAAACCGTTTCTAGTGACCCGCGGTTGATTATCCCTAAGCTTAATATCGACGTGCCGGTGAATTTTAATGTGGCGATGGCAGACATTTACGACGCCATGAACAACGGTGTGGCGCACTACCGCATCGCCGGGGCTAGCGCTTACCCGGGCGAAATAGGCAATTTTATCGTAACCGGGCACTCGGCGGGTGACGTATACACTTACAATCCGTACAAATATATTTTCTCGGGCCTGGAACGGCTAGAAGATGGTGACTTGATTTACATGAATTATGAGTCGGTGCGTTACACATATAAAGTAACCAAAAAAGAGGTAATTGAGCCAACCAATGTAGCGGCGCTAGTAGTGCAAACCGATAAGCCACTCATCACTTTGGTAACTTGTACGCCGCTTGGTACCTCACGGTATCGTTTGCTGGTGACTGGCGAACAAATTTCACCAGCATACAACGAGGCAGAGAGGGCAGAGCAAAATGCCAGCGAGGCGACACCCATTACTGATGATGGACTTACGCTGCCGTCCAACGAGCCTTCGTTCTTTGAGCGAATCTGGAATTTTCTTACTGGGCAATAGTGTTGGAATGGTTCTTTGCCCCCAAGTGGCGACACCAATATGGTATCAATTGGCAATAATCTCGCGTACTAGTTTGCCATCGGAAAAGTAATAGAGCCATTTGTTGTCTGTGATAGTGACGGGATAATCACCTGAGACGCCGCTGGCAAGCGAACGATGATTAAGGCCATCATAATCATACACGCTAAGGACACCATTTAGCGTGCAGTAGAGCAGATTACTTTCTAGCCAGCTGTAATCGGTAGAATCAAGCGACCAATAGGTAAGCGCGCGCGACTCCATATCTAGCGTGGCAACAGCAGTGCCAGAATTCATAAACACGTAGTCGCCGTAGCTACCAAGTTGGACATACTCTGGGACAAAAGACAAATCACTCACAAAAACTTGGTTTTTGCTATCATAATTATATACAGTGATATTGTTACCGGTAATCACCGTGATGTATTTATCTTCATAAAACCGACTGAGGTAAGCGCGCGAGCTGGCGGCTGCAGCAATGGTGGGTTCCATAGAAGAATCCTCTGCTTTGCTACTCGTAGTAGCAGTGAATTTAGTGAGCAAAACTGGGTCGGTAGCATTTTTAAGGATACCAAGTGCAGAATCGCTCACATATATTACATCTTGACTGTAAAAATCATAGTGTCGCACATTTTCAACCAGTACAGCGGAAACTTGGCGCGAAGAAACGTCGATCTTGTGCAGATTGCCAGAGCGTATAGCCAGCAAAATGCTGGCGGAATTGTCAAAAATCCGCATATCGGTGAAGTTAGCGGCGAACTCGCGCGTGAGATTGATGCTGTTTTTGATGTCGCGGATATCTAGCAATACCCATTCGGTAGAGCCGTCAACATCGGCAGAAATTAGCACATGGGAATTGTCGCCGCTCCATTTGGCACTGATGATATTGCCAGTAAAGAGTGGCTCAGCAGTGGCAGAGTTATCGCTATCTGAAATGGTGGTGCTAGTGAAATACTTGGAAACATCAAGGGACTTGGGATTTAAATCGTCACTGCCGAGGTCGAGCAAAGTCCACTCGGCGGTATCGCCCACGATGAGCATACGCTTATGGTCGCGCGAAACGGTAGCAAATCTGGCTTTGGTAGCGTCATAAACAGTAGATTTTTCGCGGTTAGCCAAGAAAAGTCGCGGGTAGTGCAGGCGATAAAGCAAGCCTTCGCTGATATTGACGGTTTTGGCCCAGGAATCGTAACCGTCTTTGGTGAGTACCACGTGATGCTCGCCACTAGACAAAACTTTGGAAGTATTGGTGCGCTGAAACCACGGGGCATCACCATCTACCGCCACACTGGCGCCGGTAGGTGTAGAGTTAATCTGCAACATGCCTTGGCGCTCTACCTTAAAATCAGAATTTACCCAGTAGCCAGACACCACAAAAGCTAGCACTGCCACCAAGACAATAACAGTGAGCACCATGATGCTTTCGGAAATAATGACGCGAAGGCTTTGACGCTTGGCGCGTTTCTCGTAATCCATACATATATTATAACATATTTTTTGTGAAAATTAACGCTTGCTTTTTGACGCGATTTCGTGTATTATAGATATAAGTATTAAAGCGAGGTAATAAATGGCGCAAGCTGCGAAAAAAAAGAAAGCGACTTCGGCGCACCGCAAGGTGCAGTCTTCTACTACGCGTAGTCGCAAAAATGTCAAGCGGACGGTAAACAAGACTACCGAAAAGAACTCCACCAGTAAAAAGCAACCCACCAAGGTAGAGAAAATTATTGCACAAGAGCGCAAGGCGCCGGCCAAGCAAGCTGCTAGCACCGAGCAGCCAGAAGCAACTGTAAGCGAGGCCGCCGTCAAGCAGGATTCTACAACAGAGCAGGCATCTATAACAGGGCAGGCGTCTACCACCGAGCAAGCTGCGGAGCAGGTATCAGTAGCGGTATCCACAGACACAGACGCCACCACGGAAACCGATGTCGCTAAGCAAGACAGCACACAGTCCACTACCGAGCCAGAGCAGCCCATCACCTCGCAAGAAGTAGAGAAAATTATCCCTGCGCCAGTTATCAACAACAAGTCGCCAGAGATTATTTTGCACAACAACAAGCGCGTAGATTTGCTGGAAGCAAAAATTGAGCAAGCCGCCGAGAAAATCACTGTCAATACCAAAAAAGAAACCGTAGTAGAGCCGATTCGCCGAGATACTATCACCGAAGAAATCCGCCAAAACGAGAAGAGCGTAGAAGATGCATTGCAAGAGGTAATTGAGCGACAAGAAGAAGTTGCCGTTAAAGCTACCACCAAGTCACCCAAGAAAAAATCCTCGCGTGATATTAAAGAATCTGCGATTGAAAAGGCATTGGTGGAGGCTTCTGGCGACCACTCGCGCCAGAACAGAGAACGCAAAGCTTCGCGCAGGACCCATTTTGGCTTCCGCAGAGTATTGCTAGCTTTGGCTTGCGCCGCGGCAGCAGTGTTTGCGATTGTATATTTTGTAAATCTCAATACGCCCAATGTATCACTCAAAGTAGCTGCGATGCAGTCTGGCATCGACGCAAAGTATCCTGGGTACGTGCCACGCGACTATAATTTATCCGACATCACTTCCGAGAGTGGCAAGATTACGCTTAATTTCCGCAATCCATCCACGGGCGATGCATTCACGCTGATAGAGGAAAAATCGTCGTGGGATTCTAGTGCACTACTCAATAATTTTGTGCGCAGTAACTACGGTGAGGATTTTTCACAAGTAGAGGAGCAGGGACTGACACTATTTATCAACGGCAGCGATGCGTGCTGGGTAAATGGTGGCGTAGTTTACAAACTTCGCACTACGGCTGGCTCACTCACCAAAAAGCAAATCAAGACAATTGCGACATCGCTGTAAATATGCTATAATAGCATACATGAAAGCGATTACTAGATTTGCGCCGAGTCCAACCGGCTATATTCACATTGGCAACGTAAGAAGTGCGATTTATCCGTACCTAGTGGCACGGCAGAGCGAGGGCAAGATGATCCTTCGCATTGAAGATACCGACCGTGCGCGTTACGTAGAGGGCGCAACAGAACTAATTGAAGATACTCTCAAATGGCTAGGGCTAGACTGGGACGAGGGTCCACTCGTAGGCGGACCCAATGAGCCATATTTTCAGAGTGAGCGCACCGATATTTATATTGAGTGGGCAAAGAAACTACTAGAATCTGGACGTGCATATGCTGACCCCACACCATCCGAGAAAATTGAGGAGTATCGTAAGGAATGTAACGAGAAAAAAGTGCCTTTCCTTTATCGTAACTACCGTCCAGAGAATCCGCCAACATGGGAGCCTGGCATGCCAATACGGTTTAAGACAATACCTAAAGAATACAATTGGCATGACGAGGTGATGGGCGATATGCACACTGGGCCAGAGGTACTGGATGATATCATTTTGATTAAGGCGGATGGCTACCCGACTTATAATTTTGCACACATAGTAGACGACGCCGAGATGGGGGTAACCCACGTGATGCGCGGGGTAGAGTATCTATCTAGTACACCGAATTATCTCGCGATATACGAGGCCTTGGGGCTAGTGCGACCGAAGCTAGTATCGTTGCCGCACATCTTGGCGCCTACGGGCAACAAAAAACTCGGTAAGCGCGACGGAGCAAAATCCGCCACCGAATACCGCGATGATGGCGTACTACCAGAAGCGATGCTTAACTACCTAGCATGCCTAGGCTGGAACGATGGTACCGAGCAAGAAATCTACGCTAAGGACGAACTGGTGGAGAAATTCTCGCTAGAACGTATCCAAAACTCCGGTGCACGCTATGACGAAACCAAGTTACTATGGATGAACGGGCAGTGGATTCGGAGAATTCACGACGAGCAGGGTGCTAGAGCGCTATATGACCGCACAGTGAATTTTTGGCCAGACACCGCCGAAAGTTGGAGTGAAGACTACCGCGTAAAGGTTCTCTCAATTATCTATGACCGACTCAAAACTCTCTCTGACATTCGCGAAATAAGCGCCTATTTCTTTTCCGATCCAGAGGTGGATGTTGACATGCTAAAAAATAACAAATTCCTCAAGAAATTGTCGGAGGCAGAGCTCGAAGATTTGATGAAAAAGTCAATTGCCAAACTCACTAGTATCACGGACTGGACGGCAGACAACCTACAGAGTGCTCTAAATGAACTTCTTGCTGAAACCGGCAAGAAACCAGCAGAGTTGTTCTCGCTAATACGGATAGCGGTGTCGTTTGCGCCATTTTCGCCAGCATTACACTTGACGCTTGAAGTGCTTGGGCGAGATACTGTACTTGCAAGATTAAATGGTGTAGCTAGAGCTATCTAAAAAATAGCCCCACTTATGGGGCTATTTTTTAGATGTCTTCTTCTTCGTCGTCGTCATTTCGGCGCTTGGCTGCTACAAGGAAGAATACAACGCCAGCTACGGCAGCTACGCCTGCTGTGATAGCGAGACCGGTAGCAAGTGGTGTGCCTTCATTAATAGCGGCGGTAGTGGTGGTGACACCCTGCGGGTATTGATAGCCGTTGTAATTGCTGGTATTATCTCCACTGGTAATCTCGGAATAGGTGTGAGTGGTAGTATTTGGCGAAGTACCAGAAGTGTAGGTATTAGTATAGACGGTGTTGCCAGTAGCGTTACCCGCAGCGCCGTTTTCGTTGTAGGCGACTGTGCCGCCCGGATTGTTATTATCCGTAGTAGGCTCGGATGGATTGTCTGGAAGCGGAGTGACTGGAGTGACTGGGTCGGTGTCATCGTGTACGCCAGAAACTACACTAATAAGCACTGTATTGGAATACTTACCAGATGGAGTGTTAGCTGCACCTTTGGCACCAAAGTAGATATCCGTAGCTTTAGACTCGGCTGCGGTGGATTGCATAATGAGAGATGGAACACTAGCGTTTTTGGCTACGAGAGGATTATAGGCCGTAGGGGCAGCGCCACCGAGAGTAGTGAGGCCAAAGCCCCAGGCGCCAGTATTGGTAGGAAAGCTAGCAGGAGCTACATTTGTACTAGACAGAGTAGGAATGCTGGAGCTCGCCGTAGTATTGGTGAGACCAGTTTCGGTAGTCTTGGTGGTCATAGAGGCCTGGAACCCTTGCGTGTTGTTGGTAGAAACCGTGAGGGAGACTTTGTTGGTCAAAAACTCGCTGACTTCGCCGGTGTTTTCGGTCCAGGTATCGGGCTTGGCTACATCTACCGTAAGTATCTCACCAACACTCACCTGGAAAGTACCATCAATGGCGCACGAACCAGTGCCGTCGCACGTACAGACCGTCATTTCGGCATTGCAAATCCTGGTGGCATTAGCATTGTTGATAATAAATACGGGACTGAGTAGCGCCAAGGCGGCTAGAAGTAGCCCGTTTGCTCTGTTTAGTTTAAATGTATTCCTGACCATAAGCTCATTATAGCACAAAGATTTTGTTTTGTGTATATGTTTTTTATATAATTTTTATGCTACAATATATTATATATGGAAAAGAAAAGTCACGCGTTTATAATAATGACAATAATAGGGGTAATTGCTGCGATTGGTGGTGCTATAATGTTCTTAGTGCCAATACTTATGCCTAAAGAAGCGTTGCCGGAGCTTAGTTTCCCTAAAATTCCATCTGCTACGGCCAAGACCGAATATTACAGCAACCTTACTGGGCTTGAGGTGGCTAGCGAGGCCGACAAGACTGCGCCAACTTTTTGCGTGCAAACACCCAATGGTACCGATGGTGCCAGGCCACAAGCCGGGCTCAACCAAGCCGGCGTAGTGTTTGAAGCGATTGCTGAGGCGGGGATCACGAGGTTTGCGGCGATTTATCAAAATCCATCTTCGGCAGTGATAGGGCCGATTCGGTCACTGAGGTTATATTATTTGCAGTGGGACACGCCGTTTGACTGCACAATAGTGCATGCGGGCGGAGCAGATGATGCGATTGAGGCGGTGCGCGCTGGCGGATATAAAGATTTATCAGAAAATTATGCCTATATGTACCGCGGGTCGTACGGCGGGCGGTTGTGGAACAATCTCTTTACTACTGGGTCGTATCTGATGCAAATGAATAGCGACTATGGCTACGGCGAGTCAAACGTAACGGGATTCGCCCGGATGACTCCAGACGAGGCTGAGCGCGCGCGGATAGATGCCACAGTAAGTGAGAGGCTAGTAATTACCGAGCCAGCCAAGAGCAGTACGGCTAGTGCTGCACCCAAAACCACACTGATTGGCGTAAATTTTGGCGGCTGGGCAACTTTTAATGTGGTATATAACTATGACGCTGGCACCAACAGCTACGCCAGAAGTTACGAAACGGGTGCGCCACACGAAGTGTATGTGTGCCCTGAGGAGAATCTAGGCGAGGTAAACCCAGAAGATTCGTGCTATTTGTCGCAACTGAGCCCTAGCGTGGTAGTGACGATGTTTGTGGAGGAAGAAAAAGCGGAGGACAATTATCATGAGGCCATCACTACCTTGGGGAGTGGCGAGGCCTATATATTCCAGAACGGCGTAGCAATACATGGCCGCTGGGAGAAAAATTCCGTAGGCGAGCAGATCAAGTTCTATGACGATAGTGGTAAAGAGATACGTTTGGCGCCAGGACAAACTTTCGTCGAAGCAGTGCCGCGATACGGAAGTGTTGATTTTAACTAGCGTGTAGTTTTACAAAAAAGCAAGCCTTACGGCTTCTTTTTTTCTTGGTGATTCCGGCGGGAGGGACTGCATCATACCCTTCTCGTCACCAATAAAAACAAGCCTTACGGCTTTTTTTCTTGGTGATTCCGGCGGGAGTCGAACCCGCGATTTTCTGGATGAGAACCAGACGTCCTAGACCACTAGACGACGGAACCATGCTTCAATTATAACAAATAATAGCGTAGATGTCAAACCTTGATTTTTTGCGTATTTTGTGGTATAATGGGAGTATGAGTAAGTTGCCGATTGTCGCTTTGATAGGTCAAACAAATGCCGGGAAATCGAGCATCTTAAATCGCATGGCGCGCAAAAACATCGCCATTGTGGCGCGCGAAGAGGGCACTACGCGAGATAATGTAGTGGCTACGATTGATAATTCATTTGTACTAATAGACACCGCCGGGCTTAAAGACCCGACGGATGATTTTGAGGCGTCCATCCAGGACCAGATTGCCGACGCGATAGATGCGGCAGATGTAATATTGGTAACGCTGGATTCCAGCAAGTATTTTGACGATCGCGACAAGAGAATCGCAAAAAACGCGCTAAGATCACGCAAGCCAGTTTATCTAGTGCTTAATAAATGTGACCTCAGCGAATCATTACCACTTACCGAGTTTCGCGCGCTAGGCATTGCGCCAGAAAATACTTTTTATGTGTCGGCGACAACTGGACAAGGAATCCATCAGCTGAGAAGGGGCTTGGAATCCATCATCTTTCGGGACGGGGTTCCTCGCGCCCGTCGTTACGGGGCTCGGACCCCTCATCCCTCGGTCGTAACCTGCGGAAGCCCTCAAGATGAGGATTGCCAAGCCCCCAATCAACCGCTCAAGATTGCCCTCATTGGGCGGCCGAATGTAGGCAAATCGTCACTTTTTAATACGCTTGGCAAGAAGCAGCAGGCTGTGGTTAGCTCGCGGCAGGGCACCACGCGCGATGTAAATCGTGTAAATGTGCGTTATGAGGGACGCGATATTGAGATTCTTGACACTGCCGGACTTAGAAAGCCTGGCAAACGTGAGGTAGGTATAGAGAAGTTTAGTGCCATCCGCACGCTTGCGGCAATAGAAGAGGCAGATATTTGCTGCCTACTTGTGGATTCTACTGAGCCACATTCCAAGCTAGACCAGTCGCTGGCTGGGCAAATCGTAGAGGCCGGCAAGGGCATCATTATGGTGGTAGCAAAATCTGACCTACTTGACAACGCTGAGCCCACAAATTTCTTTGGCGAAGAAAATATCGGCAATCGTACAGCGGCAGATTTTCTCTTGGACGCGCTAGAAAAAGATTATAATTTCTTGCCGTATGCGCCGGTAATTTTGACTTCTTCTGAAACTGGGGCTAATGCTACGCAAATTTTTGAGCTAGCGCTTGAGATTGACGCGGCGCGCCATACTGAGGTTAAGACGTCGGAGCTCAATAAGATTCTCGCGGCAGCCGTGGTGGAGCATGCGCCGGCCGGACTCAAAAACACCCGTCCCAAGCCCAAATATATCGTACAAACCGACACTTGCCCGCCATGGTTTGTGGTACATGGACACGATTTGGGTTTGCTTCACTGGTCGTGGAAACGCTACTTGGAACGCAAAATTCGCGAAAAATACCCATTTGTGGGCACACCGATTATGTTTTCGTATCGTAGCGACAACAATAAACGCGCCCCTCGCGCCGAGGAAGAGCTATGAAGCTAATCGTGGGGCTGGGCAACCCTGGTACGCGGTACAATTTTACGAGGCATAATTTTGGGTTTCTTACGCTAGATTATTATTTTAAGCGGCACAACCTTAGTTGGGGGGCTAAACCTGTCCTGGGGGCCATTAGTGGGCAATCCGGCGATGTTTACTTTATTAAGCCGCAAGATTTCTACAATTTGAGCGGCAAGGCGGTGCGCGAATACATGCATTATTACAAGATAACCGCCTCTGATATTTTGGTGATTTGCGATAATTTTGACCTGGAATTTGGCAAAATGCGGTATCGTGCCACAGGGGCGGCGGCAGGGAATAACGGGCTAAAGTCCATCGACAGCGAACTTGGCACCAATGCATACCCGAGGCTTCGGCTTGGCACCGGGAATGACGAGCTGCGGCGTAAAATAGGGGATGTGGATTTTGTATTGTCGCGCTTTACGCCCGAAGAAAAGGCGCTTTTGCCGGAGATTTTGGAAGAAGCTTGCCGAAAAATCGATGAGTTTATTGGTCTTTAAAGTGGGGCTGCTGACCCTAATGGGCGACAAGAAACCCGAAAAGGGTCTTGTATTTTTGGCTCGTGGGTGGTAGAATTAAATTAGGTTTTTATATTTACTTTCGCGGTAACGCGAAAGTAATTTTTATCTTGAGTAAACCAAACAGTAGGTTTATTTCAAGCATCTTAAACCTCCTTTCTTCTTGCCACTCTGGCTTTTAAACTGCAGCCCCACATTTACACCTTAGCACATCTGCAAAGTAAAATCAACCCCCCACCTGGTATTTGGACTTTCTCGTAAAAAGTCCAGCAAAGATGACAGCCAAAACGCTCCAATTCAGAATCCAAAATATCAGTTTCACTAGCGATGCCGGCACGCCATGTTAATTTTTACAACATTTCGCTCCATCCTCGCCTCGATCAAGTTGTATCTTCGCTTGGGGCTTGCGCCCCTGCGCTCGCAACTTTACTCGTCTCGGATGAGGAAAGGTTGTAGAAATTAACTGGGTTTGGCAAATACTAGTGAAACTGATATTTTGGGTTCTATATTACATCGTTTCAATGCTTTGGAGAAAGTATTGTTTCAGCCGAAGAAACTTACTCGGTGCGGAGAAGACAACGGATTGAAAAACCACCACCGCGATAGTAAATATGAGCGGAGTATATATAGCCAGAATAGAAATGTAGGTAGGGAACGGTGGTACTACTGCTAGCAGTAGAGGACCAGTAGGATCCGCTCAGGCCTCCGGCATTAAACGTAGAACCGCGATAATAGCCGGCGCGCAAGAAACGTGGCACAGTATTGGTAGAGCAGTCGCCACCTAAATCACAGAAATTCGGGTCAGTATCAGACGGTTCGTTTACGTCTGCTGGATTTAAGCCATAGTTAATAGCCATTTTGTAAAAGTCGGAACCTGGTGTACCAGCGGCTAGCTCTACTGTAGTCCTAGATGTAGGTAGTCTCCAACCCTTAGGACATACGGAGTATGGAGCATCAGTATTGTCAGAAGATATATCCATACCAGAGCCGAGGGTGGCGGCATTATATGAGTAGTAAGAGTAGCAGCCATCGCCAGTACATATATCAGTATTATTACCAGTATTATATATAAAGGCTTTATAATCGTTATCAAAACCAGTTTTACTAGAAGCCGGAAGGACATTACCTTCGCCAAAACCAGTTGGGAGAGTGGCGCCAGAGTCTGGGTCTACGTAGGTAGTAGGCATGGTATAACCCGGAGCCATGTCAGTATCTTCGGAAGTGATGGTAGCGCCGCCGGCGAAGTTTAAGTTCTTGGTCATCCAAACTTTACCATCGCGGAGTTTGGCGACAGTATATTCTTGATTGTCACGAGTATCACGTAGCGTGAGGGATTCGTTGATAGCGAGGGAGGCAGTGGCATCCGTAGTGAAACTTTGCATAGAATCGTCCACAATGCAGCGTACTGCGAAACCGTAGAGGCGATAATCGCTAAGGGCTGGATTGAGGCCAGTACCATAGAAGTACAGGCCGCGACCGCGAGACGCAGCGCTAATAGTATTAGACCACACGTAGCTAAACGTGCCGGCACCGTTCAGAGTACTGCCACCGACGTAGCCGGACCGGACGAAGTAGAGCGGATCGCGACGTATGGCATTAAGGCCTTCGTAGTTAAATGCTGCTGCGCCATCACCGTATATATTATATGCTGTGAATAGTGTAGTAAAGTCATTGTTGTTAGACTGACCCAGTGGCATACGCCAACCTTTAGGACAGATACTATTTGGCATTACGTAGTCAGCATCGCTATCGGTTACCGTATGGCCTACGGTACCTGCTACTGAGTTGGTAGCATTAGCTGCAGCGAAGTTGTAGTAGTTACCGATCATGTAGTGGCCTTGGCCGCCACAGTTAGTATCCAGAGTAGAACAGTTAGCAAATGTGTCACCGTTCGCGTACCATTGGTTATCTGGATTTGGAGTATCTAGTATTTTTGGTACCATGTAGCGGTAGCCTGGGTTGACAGAGTATGGGGTATTGTTGTCGTTATCCCATAAGTCATTGCCACTAGTACTAGTAAATCCTGTGTTGGTCTGCCCCCAGCAACCAGTACCAGTATCCGACTGCGATGAACAGGTGGTAATGTCGCCATACCCAGTAGAATCTATCGTAGAGCGAGTTGGAGTCCAGGTGATCTTGTTATCTACTAGACTATAACCAGTATCAGAATTCACCGGGGTATTTGGATTAATGTTGGTATTATCTGAATTAAGAGCAACACTGCCTAGGTCTAAATCTAGATTTTGCGTCATCCAGCATTTACCATCCATGAGTTTAGCTACCCAGTAGACTTTATTGTCGCGGATGTCTATGAGCTGGGCTTGTGGAGTGGAGGCGGCATCTGTGGTGAGAGGGGTAGTAACTTTATTACATATCGCGGCATTCATGTCTTGCATGGCGAAGTAGGAAGTGCCACTTACACGAGTTTTGCCAGCTAGTTGGAAGGCATCATCAAAGGTGAAGCCGGTGGCGGTGTTAGAGCTTGGGTGGACCATAGTGTATTTGACCTTACCGGTATAGGTATCTGCGGCTTGGAGATTGGCTACTTTTACAGCATAGCTAGCATTGATAGTAGAGCCAGTAGTAGTATCAGTATTAGACGAATAGGATGCTACTTTGGTATTAGTGGATGGTACTGCAAGGTAGTTGGTAAAGCCATTGAGAATACTGATATTGCCTGGGAGATAGGATGTATTGTCTTTTTCTATCTTTAATGAATAGATAGATTTAGCAGCGTTATCACCCGTGTTTCTATCCGCCCAATCGGCGGTAGATATGGTAAGACCGGTAGTGACACCAGTAAGATCAGTATTGCCTTCCAAATCCCCCGAGTAGCCTACGGCATAGATGCTAAAGCCTGCATTGTCGTTACAATATGTAGTAAGTGAGAGGACATGGAAGCCTTCGCGTTCTTGGCCATTTAGCATATTGCTATCATCCGTAGTGACATTGCCATCCATGGTACATGTATCTTTAACTCGGAGAGAAACATCACTCGTGGTAGCATTAGCGCCGAGAGGGATGTGGGATAAAAAATACCCAGCCATTAGCGTTACCGCCATAAGGCTAAGTGGTATGATTAATATTTTATGTTTTGCGATTTTGGCACTACGCATGACTTTACCTCACTTGATTATATTATATATGGTTCATGCTGCCGTTTTTGTAACTAGGGTCCCATACAAAAACGGCACCATAAGTTTGTTACAAGCTCATATTTTCCTAGTGATAACACTATCATAAACATGGCTACTTATGGTGCCGTTTCTACTTACGATAGTGTTATCGCTAAAAATCGCTAGGATCTTTAGTTATGAACTTGTAACATTTTAATTGTAACGCATATTTTACATAAAATCAATATTGATTTTTATTTTTTGTTGTTATTACGTGATAATGTCGTAGTAGATTGTTACGAGAAAATGTCGCAAT
>CAZHTQ010000018.1:0-15832 GCA_964535375.1 uncultured Candidatus Saccharibacteria bacterium
CGCGCTAAGATGGTAGACTTGCAATTCGCAATGAATCTAGCAGAAGTAGGCGACAGACTAGTATTAGTGGGGCCAGCCAACTTCGCTGCTGGCACGGACACCTTTATTCTTGAGGACGGCAAGTTTGTCCCATATGAGCGCAGGCTCAGCGACTCCCTTCTCGCTAATTTGATTACGATAGGTTATAAAGGGCGCATCTATGCCATGGGCTACGCACAAATGGAGGAAAAACGTGCCGCCTTTAGGTCTAGCCAGATGGTAGAACCAGAAGATGACCCAGAAGAACAGGAAGAGCAAGAAGAAAGTGGCACTCTAGAGCCTGTTGTCCCTAAAACTCCAAATACAGGTGAAGATAAAGGCATTGGTCTAGGACAAGGCAGCAGTGAATGTGTAATGATTATATCTCTTATTATAATCGCTGCAGGTGCACTCGCTTATCATGTAAAACGCACCCACTAGCGGGTAAAAATGGCTCTGGGGATGAGGGATAGGGATGGAATGATGGATTAGGCTTTTGCTCCGCAAAAGCCTTCCGTTCCTCCTCACTCAAAAAATCCATAATAAATTATGGATTTTTATTCGTTTCGTCGTCCGGTCGAACCCTACGGGTTCTCATACCTCATCGATCTCCAATCAGTTGTATAAAAAAAGACCTAAAGGTCTTATTTTATACAACTGGCTGGGGATGAGGGATTCGCTCTACTTAGACCGAGTCCCGCTTTTTACCGCAAGCCTGAAAGGCTTGGCTGGGGATGAGGGATTCGAACCCCCGAATGGTGGGACCAGAACCCACTGCCTTACCACTTGGCGAATCCCCAACGTTTCTTCGGTATATAACCATTATAGCACGATTTGCCACAAAATACAATGTCTATTCGCTTCTTAAGGCCTCTACTGGGTCTTTCTTGGATGCAGATTTAGCCGGAATTAAGCCACCAATTAGAGTTAATCCTACCGAAATCGCTATTAGTATCAGCGCCGAAACTGGCACAAGCTGTGCATCGAGCGGGATGTTGCCAGTTAGGCTATGCATTACCACATTAATTATCGGAATGATAAGATACGAAATCCCGATCCCAAACAACCCACTAAGCAGCCCCACAATAAAAGTTTCCGCATTAAATATTGACGAAATATTGCGTTTACTCGCTCCAATAGCGCGTAAGATCCCGATTTCTTTGGTACGCTCATACACTGATATGTATGTAATTATTCCAATCATTATCGATGACACGATTAGCGATATCGATACAAATGCAATTAGCACGTAACTTACTGCATCTACAATAGTTTTTACCGAATTCATAAGTATACCAGTCGTATCGCTGTATTCAATCACGCGCTCATCTTGCTTGTATTCCCGCATTAGATTATTGTATTTGTCGATAAATTCCATAAAATGCGTCTTGCCGTCAAAAGAGTTAAAGTAAAATGCGATCTCTTTCGGGTCATCCAAGTCTTGATAGCCAAGCAGTGCCAAATTAGTATTGTAGGTCGCTTCAGTTTTGTTAAACATTGCCGACACGACGCGCGCCAACTCATCTTCCGAAAAGTTAAGGCTAAACGCCCCGAGTAACGCATCCGAATCAATCCCAAACGAACTTGCAAAACTATTAGTCAAATATTCAGTAAGCCCACCCACTGCCGTCAAGATTGACTTCTGCATCTGGAACTCAGTAATCGCAATCGCCATTTGTCTAAACGTAGCCTCTACCTCCGCCGTCGCCATCATCTTGTCAATAATATCCGCGACACCCGTTACGGGCACAATAATATCATCCGTTTCAATATCAAAATCTGGATTATATTGTTTAATTTGCTCGGCATAACCCTGTGCGTAACCTACGAGCAGCCCGTTTAGCAGTCCATTATACAAACTCTCAAACTGCTCAGTGGGTAGCAAATACTCTTCTGTAAACGAACTAAAATCTTGTTCACGCATTACGGCACTCACCAGCTCATCTATCTCGGCATATTTGAAGCTTCCCATGCCATATTCGGCATCCGCCGTAATATTATCAAACAAAGACATCGCGAGTTCGCGTAACTTCTCCGTCAAAACATCCTCCGTCGGCACAAAATCCGCATTAATATCGCCAGTAATTTCTGCCATATATTCGCCAGTTTTAGCGCTGATTGCACTTTGGTCTAGATCTACCTTGATTGCCGACCCCAACTTTGCCTGGTCCACACTTACGAGGTCCGAGAAAGTAAAGTTGAAATCGTTTCTTTCTTCACCGAATTTTGTGTTAGAAAATACATCTATTTCCGGGTTCGCAATTTGTTTCTTTACGATTTCTGTATCCCGCGAATTCTCAATGATATGCGTCACTAGCGATGGCAAATACAGCACTCCGCTCCCTGACGTTAGTAAATCAGATTTTGGCGTTACTATACCTACAATTTTGAGTCGTTCGGACTCGTTGTCGTATAGGTTTTGCATATAAGCCATGTCGTCACTCATGTCCTCATACACATCATATTTCTCGTTGTACTTATACGTATCCGCCGCCGAAATCAGCCTGAGGTCAAGATTCATCAGTTCATCATAAGTCACGGTTAGCGGCTCATTTTTAATGGTCACCCGCTCCCCACCCATAATGCTTGTAATAATCGTATTGAGCTCATTAGTATCATGAAGGCCTAGCGAGTATGTCAAAAATTCTGAGATCTGCCCACGGTTAGGCAACATCACCACCATCTCATTGTATTTTTCTGGATACCGCCCCGCCAGTACTTCAGTGTCGTTTCGCATATTTTCAATATCGTATTGTGTAAACACGGATGTTAAGCTAGAATAAGAATTAAGTAATGATCCACTGCCGAGTATTGACGAGAATATTCCACTCGGATTAAGTTTGGCTAGCTTATCAGTAGCATCAATTGTATAGATCATGGGGTCTATGTTGTATTCATATTCCACCAGTCTCACATCACCGTTCAATTCGTTTTTATGGCTATCATAATACTTCATAAAACTCGCCAAATCATTTTGTGTCACATTTCCAAGCGAGGAGGTGAGTACTTGATTCTCGTGCAATACACCGTCATTATTGTCTTGAGACCCGCCATCCGCAAAATTCAGCAATATCCCAGTCACATTGGTGGATTCCTTCATCAGCGCAAGTGGATATGACGTTAGCGTATCATGCTCTATCGTATCAATATATGCCTGGAATCCAGTTGATACCGCCAAAATTAATGCAATACCAATAATCCCAATTGACCCGGCAAAAGCTACGAGTATAGTCCTACCCTTCTTTGTTAGCAGATTCTTAAGCGACAAAGACAAAGCTGTAAAGAACGACATTCGAGTTTTCTTTTGTCTTCGTTCTCCATCTATTGCGGTGAGATTGGTTTTTACTTTACCGTCATAAGGATCCGAATCCGAAGTGATTTGGCCATCTTTCAAAGTAATAATTCGTGTCGCATATTCTTTTGCGAGTTCTGGATTATGCGTCACCATTATGATCAACTTCGTCTTGGCGATTTCTTTGAGCAGATTCATGATTTGAATCGAAGTATCCGAATCTAGCGCGCCAGTTGGCTCATCTGCCAGCAAAATATCCGGATCATTTACTAGCGCACGAGCTATCGCCACCCGCTGCATTTGTCCGCCCGAAAGTTGGTTGGGCAGCTTATTAACTTGTTCTTTTAATCCTACATCTTCAAGTGCTTTCTTAGCACGTCTTGTCGCCTCGCGTTTTGAAATACCAGACAGTGTCAACGCCAACTTTACATTAGCGAGTACTGTTTGGTGCGGGATCAAGTTATACGACTGAAACACAAACCCAATCCGGTGATTACGGTATGCATCCCAATCTTTATCGCGATAATTTTTGGTTGAAACTTCATTAATCTTGAGATCTCCTGAAGTGTAATGGTCAAGTCCGCCAATTATATTAAGTAAAGTAGTTTTACCAGAGCCAGACGGCCCAAGTATTGCTGCAAACTCAGACGTACGGAAATTAATTGACACTTTATTCAGCGCCCGATGTTTTAGCCCACCAGTCTCGTAGACCTTGCTCACACCTCGAATTTCAAGCATATATAATATATATTACCGCATTTTCGCGACAAAATCTAGTCTTTTTAGAAATTTAATGTAAAATTAGTCATCTTGTCACACCTCGCTGTTAGCTTCCAGCTGTTTCTGTCGGCCAGACTTTTTGCAATCGCTAGCCCTAGCCCTACACCCTCCGCCGACTTATCTACTTGATAAAACCTATCAAATACCCGTGGCAAATCCTGATCCGAAATCTTAGCTCCATCATTCATAACTACAAGCTCGTGAGAATTAATCGTCACTCTCACTTGCTTGCCGCAATATTTTACCGCATTATCCATTAGTATTGAGAGGATTTGTATAAAATCACTTGAATTAATCTTGATTTTTTCTGGCAAATCAATTTTTACGCTTAGCTGCTTACGAGAAATTCTTGGTTCAAAGCTTTCTATGGTTTGCCTGGCAGTGGTCGCAAGATCTACTTCTTCCGCCAATACAGCATTTGCAAGATCCGTTCTCGCAAGAGCGAGCAATTCGCTATTGAGCTTGCTTAGTTTTTCGGTTTCACGCTCTACATTGCGAATCCATTTATTATTATGGATATCTGCCGCCTCAAGATTTGCGGTAATCGCCGCAAGAGGTGTCTTGATTTCGTGCGAAGCATTTGCAATAAAAATCTTTTGCGATTCGTAAGCCTCACGTACGGGTTTGATTGCCTGCTCTGCCATTATGTATGATACAAGCGCCACTGCAATCTCTATCGCCACTCCAGCCACTACCAGCGTAATCAGCAGGTTCTGCGCCGCCGCCGCCTTTTCCTCACGTATCGTATAAGTTACAATTTTTTCCACATCCGTACCGGCTTCACTTGCACTAGTGGTAAAAGTCATTTCTTGCGGAATCGGTGGGCGGCGATTCGCTGATTCGGTTGCCGCAAAATAAATAATACCAAACACCCCAAGTATCACTACACTCGTAATACCTAAATTAATCATAATTAACTTGTTGCGTAACTTTAAAAACATATTTTATATCCTAGTCCACGAATTGTTTTGATACTTACCTTAGAACCGAGCTCTTTTATTTTTTTACGCAAATACGAAATATACACTTCCACATAATTATCATCAAATTCCGCATCTGCGCCCCACACATGCGCAAGTATTTGTTGTTTTGTCACAGTGAGATTTGGATTTTCAATCAACATTCCAAATATCGCAGCTTCTTTGTCGGTTATGGCAATGTCATTAAGCGTGCGGTTGGTTTTATCGTACTTAAGATCGCCAAATTCCAACATTTTTTGTTCTTTAAGCTGCGGTCGTCTGGTTACTGCATTAATTCTCGCTATAAGTTCTGCCGTCTTAAATGGCTTCGCGAGATAATCATCTGCACCTAGTTCAAGGCCCTTTACTTTGTCTTCTACTTCATTTAGTGCCGAAAGCATGATTACTGGCGTAGTTACATTATGGCGTCGCATAGCCTCTAATATCTCAAGTCCCGACATATGCGGTAACATAATATCAAGTACCACACAATCATAATTTGGTTTTAATGCGAGTTCTAGCCCCTCCTCACCATCCGCAGCATAATCCACCATTATTTTGTTCTTCTTTAGTAAATGTATCACGGCTTCTGCCAAAAACTTTTCATCTTCTACATATAATATTCTCATACTATAATGATATCATATCCAGATTAAATAAACCTTAAAATCCGCCTCCGCATTTTTTAAGGTTTATTTAATATATCTAAGTTATAATATAACTATGGACGAAAAAACATTTGACCGTGTAGAGAAAAAATACCTACTGACAAAGTCGCAGTATGACACGATTTTGCCACTCGTAAAATCTCATACTACTAGTGACGAATATTATCTGTCGGACATATATAATATATACTACGATACCGCAAATTACGACCTGATCGTGCAATCTATTGATCAGCCAGATTTCAAGGAAAAATTACGTGCGCGCAGTTATGATGGCTACGATAAGGTATTTCTGGAAATTAAAACCAAATTAAGGGGTCACGCCGCTCTCGCGGAAATTGAAGAACCCGACAATAACCTAGGATTCAAGCGTCGCGTACTGATTACTCACGACGATTATGATAAGTTTAAGACAAGACAAAGCAGCGCAGTTGAGCTAGCAAGGCGCGACGAGGAGCAAGGCACAGACATCCAAATCGCGAGAGAAATTGACTATCTCGTATCGCATCTAGATCTAAAGCCTCGTATATTTGTGCGTTATCATCGCGAAAGTTACAAAGGCGAGCGTGATCTTCGGGTCACTTTTGATACCGACCTGCAATATCGCACGCGCGACTTAAGCTTCAGAAAACACAATAAAGACCGCCCTGCATTTATCGGCGAGCCAAACATCATTATGGAAGTAAAGGCTCACGGTTCCGTGCCTCTTTGGTTTGCCCGTGCACTTAGCCAAAATCATATTTTCCCGCAGCAATTTAGTAAGATTGGTAGCATTTATAATAAAATAAGAAAGGAGAAAAATGTTTAATACCATATTCGACACGAGCACTACCGGGCTCGAAATATCAACCGCTTTAATCGCCGCCGGCGTTGCGCTGGTGCTAGGTATAGTCCTAGCCTTCACCCATTCCAGAACCACGCAGACCACTAAAGGGATGATGATAACCCTGGCCATTCTGCCAGTGCTAGTGATGGCGGTAATGATTATGATTAACGGCAGTCTAGGCACTGCCATAGCAATTCTCGGCGCTTTTTCGCTAATTCGTTTTCGTTCAATTGCCGGTCGCGCCAAAGATTTGCTTGCCATCTTTGCGGCTATGATGATAGGGCTCGCTTGTGGTATGGGTCATGTACTTTTTGCCGTTGTTGTTATGGCTATATATGTCATCTCCGACATTATCTTGAGCTACACCAAGTTGCTTGAACCAAACCAGCACGAGCGTGTACTTAAAATAGTTATCCCCGAAGACCTAGACTATGATGATGTTTTTGAAGACATTTTTAAACAATATACTTCACGTCACCGTCTTGTCCGCATGAAAACTATGAATATGGGTAGTCTTTATAAACTTACCTATGATGTTAAAATGAAACACGGAGTTAAAGAAAAAGAGTTCCTCGATGCAATACGTGTTAAAAATATGAATCTCAAAGTGTTGCTTTCTGAGCCATGCTGTGAGGAGGAGATATAATGACTACTGAAACTGCAACCGTGAGTCAAACAAATGACGAAAAACCCGCAGCAGAAACCAATGCTCATTCAGATGACCGCAAATTCGACCCGAAATGGCTCGCCCTCGGTATCGCTGGCGCCGTCGTTATCGTGGGGGGTGTAGCCATCATCAATAACAACTTAGGTAAGACGCCTACTGGCACCTCAGGTATCACTATAGACAATGGCGACACCAAGATCAACTGGAGCAAATATTCATCCTATGACGTTGATTTAAATAGCATAGAATCTTACACTATCACCAAAGCTGGCATCTATCATTTTACTGGCACACTGAAAGATGGTGGAATTACCGTGAATACTGCTGCTACCGACCCGGTCAAGATTATATTAGACGGTGTCACCATTTCTAATAGCAGTGGTCCAGCCATTACTTGCTATGAGGCGGACGACCTAGTCATTGAGCTGGTAGGCGACAATACTTTGTCTGATAGCGCGTCCTACGCCAGCACTTACGACGAAGACGTTACTGGTGCCATTTACTCAAAAGCCGATCTTACTTTTGAAGGCACAGGCACACTTAACCTCACTGCAAACTACCAAGATGGCATTGTCGGCAAAGATGACCTCAAAATAAATAGTGGTATCATTAATATTACGGCTACCGACGACGGCATCCGCGGTAAAGATTCCGTATATATTGTAGGTGGTACTATTAATATTTCGTCAAAAGGCGACGGCATTAAATCCACCAATGACACCGACTCAGACAAGGGTTTCGTACTGATAGAAGGTGGAGATATTGTTATTTCTGCCGGTGATGATGGTATCCATGCGCTGAATCAGCTTATTGTGAAGAGTGGCACCATCAATGTCGCAAAATCCTACGAAGGTCTGGAAGCCAAAAAAATCACCATTAGCGGCGGCGATGTTTCGGTTACTGCATCGGATGACGGTATCAATGCCGGTGGCGGCAGTGATTCTACCACTGCTACCGGCCAGGGTGCAACTAGCTATGATACGGGCTGTATGCTCATTATAGAGGGTGGCAATCTTTATGTCAACGCTGCAGGTGACGGCGTAGACAGTAACGGCTACATTTACTTTAACGGCGGCACTGTCACGGTGGATGGCCCTACCAACAACGGCAATGGCGCTCTTGATGCTGGCATCAGCATACAACAAAACGGCGGCACCGTCGTCGCAGTGGGTGCTAGCGGTATGGCAGAAAATCTCGGTAGTACTTCTACGGTAAACAATGTTAGCATCTATTTTTCCGCTACGCAAACAGCCGGCACCAAGATAGAAATTAAAGATTCCGCAGGCAACCTAGTCACAAGCTTTACTTCTGCCAAGCTCTTTAATCATATGGCGGTAGGCTCACCAGATTTCAAGACCGGCGAAACTTACACAATTTATATAAACGGCACCGAGTATCAATCGTTTACTATATCTACTATCACTACTACGGTAGGAAGTGGCGGTATGACTCCTGGCGGACAGCCTGGCGCCCAGCATAATACGGGAACTACTAACGCCACTCAGACCACGAATACCACCGGGCGTACCCGCTAGTTTTCTCGTAAAAACATTTCCTCAAACAACGTACCAAAAGCGCGAATCCGCTGATGTGGCACGTTGTTTGTCATTGTCACTATTATAAATTGTCTATTCTGTGTTTTAAAATCTACAATCGCTGCATCGTTATAAATATCCCAGTGCCCCGCCACTGCGTTTCCTTTTTCGTCCTCTTCGTCAATTACGTATGCCCAGCCTACTTTATTATAGACCTTCGCGTCCGCAGTAAAGCCACTTGGTAACCCTTGCCGCCAATTGTATTCTGTAATAGGCTGGTTCAACATCGAATCCCACATTGTATCAAGCAATTTTTGATCTTTGATTTCTTTATGCTCATAAAAAATCTTCATCATCTGCATTATCTCGCGCGGCGTAGCCATCAGCGTAGACACGGTAATGCTAGGTATTCCGTATTCTGCTTGCACTATTTTATTGAGATTCTCGCGCCCAATCATATTCCACATTGTTTCAGCGCATTCCGAGTCGGATTCTCTAATGGCTAGATCAAGGCATTTTATAATTGTGCGACCAGTATTTCCTGCCGCATCGTCGGCCTTCCACTCGCCATTTTGTACCCTGCGGTACCCTTCATACACTACAAAAAGTTTATATAGTGATGCAGTTTCAAATTTTGTATCCGCATGATACTCCCCCACTACTTTATCTAAATCCAAATCGTAGATGATTACACCCTTCTCGCCGCCTGTGCTACTCACCCAACCATCGATAACCGGCTGAAAGTCAATTACTGAAAGTTTATTAGACTCAGCGGTGTCATCTTCTGATGGCTTCACCGGTTCTTCTTCCGGCATGACAACTGACTCTGGCTTTAATGCGTCGGAAGGTTCGTAGGCGCCTATTTCGGTGTCACTTTTTGATGTTTGTCCAGCATCACTGCTAAGTAACACTACGAGCACATCAACTAAAAGCAATATCACTATAATTGCAGCAAACCACAATTTATTTGCTATGGTCTTGCGTCGATCAGGCGTTCCAGGAACCATTTGGTCGTATCCTCGTCAGTTAATCTAGTCTGGAAATTATTATCATATATAGTTGGCACCACTTGTACTTGAAGTAAGCGGTTATTATATATATGGTGCACAAGCATCAAACTACGTGTAGTTCCAGGCCATCTGTACTGATCAAAGAAAATATTGCCAAGCCCATAAAATATTACGCCTGTGCCATACAGTTCAAATGTTTGTGGCTGATGTGCGCTGGTGCCCACTACAACATCCGCACCTAGATCAATGAGGTGCCGGAAAAATCCTACTTGATCACCGGCCGCCGAATCTGCTGCATCGCACGTGCCGTCTTCCGTGTCGGATACATACATGCTACACTCATAATACTGCACGTCCACAATCACAAAATCACCACGCGCCTTGGCGGTTGCGATGTCTGCCACCGCCTGTTCTTCATAATATTGGTTAGCCCCAGGCGTATTATCATATGTCGCCCCACCAGTAGATTCATTGTAGGCAAGCATGGTCACGTTGTTGTGCTTTTCTTCGATATTAAGCGGTATTGCCGCTTCTGTCGCCGTACGACCACCGCCCACAATTTTAATGCCAGCACTCTCATACATTTCAATCGATTCTGTCGCTGCTTCGTCGCCGCAGTCCTGATTGTGGTTGCCGGTGAGCTCCACTATATCAAGCCCAAGTGTTGTAAGCGTTGTCATGAATCGTTTATCTGCACATATTGGCGTGCCGGTTGCACCACTTGTGGGCGCCCAGTCGCTAAAGGATGCCTCGCTCGAAGTATGTATGATGTCATACTGACTCATAAAATCCTTTAATCCCGCTGCAAAATATTCGCCCGTACCTACTTCGTTCATTTTTGCGTTCATCAACCTGGAAAATGCCGTTACACCGGTCTGCACCAAAGTCAAAGTATCGCTCTCCTCTGGGTAAATTGTTTTCTTATACCATTTCTCAGCAAGAGTTGCCACTTCTTTTTCATACAGCTCCGACTCAAAACTAATCACCCGAAACACCGCACCGCTCTTGAAAGTATCCAAGTAATACTCACCGTTAATACTCAGTAACTTCTTGTCAAAACTAAGATCGCTAAGGTTAATCATTTTGTACCAACAATCCTCACAATTATTAAAAAGCTCATCCGCCCGCTCTACACTAATATCCGTTTCTACGCTGTAAAAATCCGCCACCGGCACAGCTATGTTTGTCACGAACTCATTGTTGACGGGCTCAGGCTTCCGAAGCACATTTCTCGCCTTAATAGTCAAATCTTTATATAGATCTATCTCGGAACCAAATACTGTCTTCAAGTCTGCAACCTCCTCACTCGTCAAGGATTCGTCATAATACACCACCCCCGGGATTCTGAAGACGCCGGTTTTAGTCACAAATTGCACTAAGAAAAAAACACCTATCGCAACCAAGACCAAACCTACCCCACCTGCTAAGAAATATTTAATTATACCTCGTTTGCGATTTCGCATATTCTCATTATATGATAAAATATAAATATGTTCAAGTGGGCAGAAACAAAAATTTCATCACCAAATGGCAAAATCGTCGTCGCATTCAAGCTTAAAGGCGGCTGTCCGTATTATAATATTATGAAAGACGGCCGAACCATCGTTCACGATTCCAAAATGGGGTTTACAGCTCACGGCTTAACTTTCAAAAAGCAGTATAATTTTCAATCAAAAACCCGCTCACACCAAGAAATCATCCAGCTCCCCTGGGGTGAAACTGATAAAATACCGAATATTTACAATGAAAAAACCGTTGAGCTAGAAAATCTAAACATAATCTTCCGCATCTTTGACCACGCCGTTGCGTTTCGCTACGAATTAAAACCTACTGCGTATTTGAAACGCCTTTCGGTCTCCGACGAGCTCACGGAGTTTAATATTGACCCATCTAGTGCTTCATGGAGTATACCAGCATATCAACCAGACCGCTACGAATATAACTACGAAAAGAAACCACTTATCGCCCTGAGTGGCGCCGTTCATACGCCGCTCACAGTAAAGACTGCGAGCCACTATCTTGCGATTCACGAAGCCGCACTCTACGATTATGGTGCTATGAATCTCAAAGTCAACGACCGCGGTATTTTAAAAGCCGACATCACACCACTCTCGGATGGCACGAAAGCTCATCTCGACTTACCTTTTAAGACCCCGTGGCGGCTAATTCTTATTGAAGACAATGCGATCAGTCTAACCACTAATTATACAATGCTTGCTTTGAACGAGTCGCCGCGTAGTGATTTCTCGTGGGTTCGCCCACTCAAATTCATTGGTATTTGGTGGGCTATGTATGTTGGCGAGTGGACGTGGGCGCCCGGGCCTTGTCACGGTGCTACTACTGCACATGCCAAAGAATACATCGACGCAGCCGCAAGCCTTGGCATCAAAGGTCTACTTATCGAGGGCTGGAATAACGGTTGGGAGGGTGACTGGCTAGAAAACGGCGCTAGTACCAATTTCGCCGCACCGAGCCCAGACTTTGATTTGCCCGCCGTATCTCGCTATGCGGCAGATCACGGCGTAGAGCTAGTAGGTCACCACGAAACCGTAGGCTTTGTTGATAATTATGAAGCCCAGCTAGAAAAAGCCTATAATTACTACGCTGCACACGGCATTCATTACATCAAAACCGGATACTCTGGCGCCCAAATGATTATCAACGGTCGGGCAGAATACCATCATTCTCAACTCGGTGTCCAACACTATCAAAAAACTCTCGAACTCGCCGCACGTAAAAAGATAATGCTGGATATTCACGAACCCATCAAGGGTACAGGCATTGAACGCACTTTCCCTAACCTTCTTACGCGCGAAGGCGCGCGTGGTCAAGAATACGAAGGTGGGGCAATCACCCCGTCACACGCCTGCATCTTGCCTTTTACCCGGCTACTTGCTGGCGGCATGGATTACACGCCGGGGATTTTTGATCTCAAAAACCCCAAAAGACCAGTCCACACCACCATTGTCCGCCAACTTGCCTACTTTGTGACTATCTATTCCGCCATGAGCATGGCCGCCGACCGTCCCGCCATGTACGAAGAGTACTCCGAACTATTTGAGTTTATCAGACTCTGTCCCGCCACATTTAAACGCACCGTGCCTTTAGCGGGCGAAATTGGCGAGTATTACATCGTCGCGCGCGAAACCATAGATGGTGACTGGTTTATTAGCGGTGTTACTAATGAATCTAAACGCACCTATAATTTAGATTTCAGCTTTCTGCCGCGCCACACCTACCAGGCTACATTTTATCAGGACGCAAAAGATGCCGACTATCTTCAAAATCCCTTTAGTTATACAATAACACGACGCAAAATAACCAACCAAGCCACCGAATCAATATTTATGGCACCAGGTGGTGGCTTTGCTATTTACTTAAAACGGCAGTAACTATTAACCGATGCGTAGCATCACCACCACCAAGGTCCTCGCCGGCGCACGTCATCATGATGATCGTGTCCTGCTCCGCCGCAGCGAGTACTTTGTTCATGGAAATCTCCGCCTTGGGGGATATTTCCATTTGGCTTACCATATATGTATCGCCATCATAATATATGATGTCGCCAACCTGCAATTCTTTTAATCTGGGAAATACCGTGCTTGCGTGGCCAAATAGTAGGGTCTTGTGCTTTGCCCACGTAAAGCGCCCCACTATTTCTTCTGGCGTAGGCAACTCATTGCCGACCATATTTACCGTCACCACGTCAGATTCCAAGCCGATTGTTGGTATAGATATCTCGGTAGCCGCCTCGTAATCTTTTGCTTCAACTGGTGCTAGTCCTACCACGAGATATATGAATAAAGCGCCAAAATACACTATTCCAAAAACTTTCCTGAAATCCCATGATCGCCACGATCTGCGTATTTCCACACTTCCTCCTTATAACCCCATTTTAGCATAAGAAAATATAAATTGCAAGACTTTTAGATGCCAGGCGAAAACATTTTTAACTTTTTTTCGTGCGCTTTGTAATTTTTGTCATGCGACCCCACCTCCGCCCAAAAATCTTTGGAATGATCCATATGATTAAGGTGCGCAAGTTCATGTAAAATTACATAATCTCGTAGTGGCTCCGGTACTTGCATCAGTCCAATATTCAGCGAAATCGTACGAGTTGATGAACAAGAACCCCATCTGGTATTCGCGTGCGTAAGTCTGCACCTATCGTATTCGTAACCATATAATTTCGCATAATATTCTAATCTATATGGCAAATATTCACGCGCTTTCTTCATCAAAACCTTTTTTTGATAATCACGTGCCTTTTGTTCTTTTGGGTCTCTAAGTGGCAACTTTTCACGAATCATCTCGCGGTTACGGTTGAGAAACCGTTTCGCCAAAAAATCCGAAGTGTGTGCTGGCACCGACATCGCAAGCCGTCCCGATGTCGAAATCGAAAACTTGATATTCTCAGCAAGTGGCGATTTGCGCACAATAACCTGGCCAAACTCGTCGTCATCAATAATCATGGCTGGTTATTTCTTTTCAAGATTATCAGCAAGCCCCGCCAAAATATGCTTGGTCTGTGTATCAAAAGTATGCTTGCCCGACAGTATGATTGGGTGCTCCGTCTCGGCAGGCGCCTCCATTGTGTCTACTGCGTAATCATACATCTCTTTAGCCTTCGCCACCGAGCGATATTTTAGTTTCATTCGCATACGAATTGTAGCGATATCCGTCTGCACCCATACTAGCGATGGTTCATAACCTGCATTGCGCAGTGCATTACGCATGCCTGCGCGGTCTTTTTCGGTGTTCAGCCCGCCCTCTATCACAATCGTCTTGCCAGTACGCCCAAGTAACTCAATAATAAGCAGTATATTTTTGTGGGTTAGCCGATACTGTTCGCGAATCTCATCAAAATTATAATAAGCCAAATCAAACCTATTCGCAAACTTTTCTGCAAAAGTCGTCTTACCACTGCATGGCGCACCAAATACTAAAATCGCACGAGGTTTTGATTTTTTACCTTCCATAATATTTCCATTGTATCACAAAATTCATAATATGACAAAATTAATTATTAACTCCATGGTGTGCCGCGAAAGAATCGGCATCTAATTTTTCGAAGATCCAGCCGTTGTTTAGCCCATATTGAATAATTCGTTCAACTGCTGCCACCGAATAATCTTTAATATCATGTTGCAGAACTACCGATTCACCACCCTCCTTAAACTGCGTCACTACATTCTCGTAAACCTGCTCGGCCGCCGTAGTTTGTCCAGCATCACCCGAAGAAATGTTCCAGTCAAAATATGTAAATCCACGTCTTTCTACTTCTCTAGTTAGATATGACATAATATGCGCGCCACCATCGTATCTGGCACTGACCAAATTTGAACTGCCTCCCGGAAATCGCATCAGCATAGATGTCATGCCAGTAATATCCTTAACCCTATTTTGCACGGCATACAAATCATTAAAGAAATTATCGGCATTTTCATACACATATGCATAATTATGCGACAAAGTGTGCAATCCCACGGCGTGACCTTCATTATGTTCGCGAAGTATCAAATCATCATCGCCCGCGCCCGTCACAAAAAATGTTGCCTTTACATTATATTTCGCAAGCACATCAAGCAATTCTGCCGTGTAAGGCCCTGGCCCATCATCAAAAGTGAGATACACTACGCCCCGATTACTTGGCAAAACTCGAACGATTCGCTTTGCTTCGGTAGTAGCTCCGTGATCACTGGTTGCGCGGTATATAATCTCGTATTCGCCTGGCGAAGCAATATCTACCTGCCCTATCGTTTCTGTACTTTTTAACTCACAAAAATCATCAACTAAGAATCCGGAGTCTTTATATTCTTGCCCTTGAACTAAAGCAACCTCCGCCTCGCCATTCAAAGTAATTTCTGGTCCAAAATTCACACTTTTACAATACTCATCATGAACGCTTGGCAAGGCACCCATCGCGTATCTACTATACATACTTGTCGCTGCCACCATTATTACATACACAATAAACACAAGCACCAACATTGCCAGTAGCCCATGTCTTAGTACCAATCGCCTACGCTTTATCTTCATAAATATATTATACCAAAAAAGAAACGGAATTCACTTTC
>CAZHTQ010000019.1:0-15720 GCA_964535375.1 uncultured Candidatus Saccharibacteria bacterium
CCCCACCACATTTGACAGAATGACGATTAACGAGCATTGAAAAGGGCTCTTTCCAGGGGAAAGAAGCCCCTTTTTCGTGGTCAAAAACGAGGTTCAAGAATAGAATTCGGCATAATTCGTCTTTTTCAACTGCCGTGCCGGCTTTCATCTTATCAACCGCTGAATTTGCCAGGTTCAAGAACTCGTCAAGCGACATCTGCATTTTGTCCGGGTCAATGATTTTATCGTCAATGTCATTTATTCTTGCTTGTAAATCAATTATTTGGTTTTCATAATCTTCAAGCTTTTCGTTATATCGTTTTTCCATTGATTCACGCCCTTTTTCTGTCAATTTTGCGTAATTATCAGATTCTCGTTCCATTTCTTTCCGAATATGTTGTATTGACCCCATTAAGCTCTTTCTGTCGGTTTTTAATTCCGCAATCTTTTCCTTTGTGGCATTTCCAACCTTCTTCGCAAAATCCTCGTATGTTTTTTGGTCAAACTTTAATTTTTCTAATTCCGCGTAAATAGCATTGAAGATTACATTTGCCCGAACACCTTTGCCTTTCATTGGACAATCATTATTATCACACCTAAAATATAGGTATCTTTGTTTGGTTCGGCTAGTGCTTGGTCCTACCAACATATACTTTCCGCAATGCGCGCATTTAACGAATTGTCTTAACGGGTAAAATGTCCTGCGTTTCTTACTACGAAGATTCGGTCGTTTCGTGTTGTCCATTGCTTGAACTTTGTTGTATTCTTCCTCGGTAATCATTGGCATAAATTCTGTATCTTCTCTTAAATCCCGTTCCGTCCCGGCTTGAACAAGAACACCGTAATATATGGGGTCGCGGAAAATTTTTGACGCCTGTTGTTTCGAGTGTAATTTAGTGGTGCTATTTTTTGCTTTCTTGCTCTTGTTTTCTCGTATAACATTGTTATTCTTCCAAAACTCGGCGATTTCGGTTTGGGTTTTGCCGTCCAATCGCATTTTCCAACCTTGTTGTATGAGGTCAAAATTAGCGTCCGGTTCGTAGAACCCTGTCTTCTGGTCGCGTTCATAACCCCATACGGCTTTGCCGGCAGACTTACCTTGTTCCAAATTGGTGTCAATTCCACGTTGGACTACCTCGCTAAGGTGTTCTGAATACTCTTTTGACATTGCGAACAAGATATTTAAGAGCAATTTTCCGCTAGAATTATTTTCAAATTGGCAAGTTGGAAACTTTAAATCTTTAATAATGTCGTTGTCCAACATATCAATAATCATACCGCTGTCTAATGAGTTCCTGGCAAGCCTGTCTGGGTGGTATGCGATAATGGCGTCAAACGTCCCCTTATTTATTTCCTTAATCATCTCGTTAAACTTTGGTCTGTTGTGTGATTTCCTAGCAGATTTTGATTCTTGGAAAATCTGACGAATAATAATACCTTCTCGTTTCGCCATTTCTTTACAATACTTTATTTGGTCGGGGATTGATTTTTCTTGCGAGGTTTCATCTTCGGAAGATTTGCGCGCATAAAGGACGTAGCGTAACTTTTTGGGGTCAACTACGTCCTTTTTCTTTTTAGTAATAGATTGTTTCGCCGGTGTTTTCATCAATCATTTTTTCAGCGTAGAGGCTTATTTTTGTTTCATTGTCGTCAATTTTTTTCAAGCATTCTACTAGATGTATGACGTTGTGCGTAGGCGTATTGTTATCAGAAACACGCATAAGTAATTACCCTTATTTGCGTAATTGCTTAAGTGTTTCTTATAACAATTACTGATTATTATTCGGCAATAACCCGCGGTGTGACGTGTTTCGCTTTAACCGACGCGCTAACTACAATTTTGTAGATTTTTTAACTGTGCCTCTAACTGCTCTCCCTCCTGACGTCTTTATCGTCATCTCTCCATAGTCGCCCGTGACGTCAGTAAGCGACCGTCCCAAATCTTCGTTAATCTTTACCGGTTTTTCAAATGTAGTATAAATATCGCCATTATTAGCATATTTCACAGCAAAAGATTCGCCGGGTTTTAATTGTCGGAATCTGTCTATCAATGTATTTTCTTTCTCACTCCAATCGTGCCGTAATTCTTCTAATGCCTCGTCGTCAAGTTCATCACGAAACCACGTGGCAATTTCACTCGTAAGGTTTTCATTTCTGATTAAATCCTCCGCCCTATGCGCAAAACAAGCGAGGTTTAATCGTATCTCGCTTGAATACAAATCGTAATCTACGCTGTGTTCGCGGTCAAATAATTCTTTGGCGGTCAAAATAGATTCGGTTTTATTCGGTTCAATGACAATCGTAATTTTATAGCCCAAATGAACAAGCAGAAGAGCGTTTGTAAATAGTTCGTTATCGGTTTTTACGAAGGAATCATAAAACGTTTTAATATAATCAGTATTTACTTCGTAATGGCGCAGTTCGCGAACAATTAAAAGATAGACGGCTTCAATATACGTAAACTTTCGCCACCCTTTTTTGTTATCGTCGGCGCGCGGGTCTTTTATCAACCCTATGGATTCGTAATGATTTATATTCCTTGAGCCAATTTTTAGTTTATTGGCACTAATTACCGGTTCATATCGCCATATACGTCTAATCGTGTCGGCGGCAGGGGAGGACATTTCAAGCAGTTGTTTATAGATATTCAATTCGTGTGGTTCTATGGCGTCCATATCTAAATTATACAAGATTGTAAGGTTTTTTGGAAGACTTTTTGTGCTTTATTCTTATTGCCGTTCACAATTCAACATATCGTCGTATGCGGTGTTGTATGCTGCCTGCGCGTCTAAATAAGTTTGCCAAGCAGCGTCTATGCGCGCTTTTTGTTCGGCGTAAAGAATGTTTGCTTGCGTGAGATTGTCGCCCGCTTGGTCAGCGAGTTCGCTATACGATTTTCTGCTATTAAAAATACTGTTGTATTGTTGTTCCTCACGCACCATTAAGGTTTTTCGGATTTCAACTTCGCGTTCTTCGGCACTACAATCCGGTGCGGAATAATTACTGACGGTATTTTGGGTTGCGTTTACATTTGTGGATTGGTTCGTGGTTGTCTGCTGAGAAATTGAACTATATGCGGAGTCAATATCGGCTTGGCTAACGCCGGCGTCTTTTGCGGCAACTTCCACGTTACTCAAACGCTGTTTTATGTCCGATATTTCCGATTCATTGTCTGGCGTGGGGTATTGGCTATGGCAATCAAGTTGTGCTTTATACGACGCAATGAGTTTTGGGTAAAACTGTGGGTCGCCAGCCTCTACGTCCGTATATGCCGTGTCCAAACACGCCGCTAAACCCGCATAATCGGCGTTCTGCGCCGCATTATTATTATCAGACGTATCTTTTGCCGTCTCATCGTTTTTAGGCGTATTTATCAACGCGAAAACACCAAAAGACAAACCGCCAACAATCACAATGGCGGCTAATACTTTACCGATAATACCAAAATCAAAATCGCGACGTTTCTTTTTGGGCTTGGATTCCGACGCCGTTTCAAAACCACGTTCGCGCATTATGCGGCGGACTTCATCTTCATTTCGTTGTTGTGCGTCAGTCTTTTCCATATTTGTTATGCCCGATAAATAAGTTCAAGTTCCCGTATCGCTTCGTCAACTTGGTCTTTTATATCTTCGCCAGCGTTACGGAAACGTTTGTGTAATTTTTTCTTAAAATAATCCAACTCATATTCTTGTTGGCTTTTATTTAGCTTGGCAAAATCTCTTTTATATTCTTCCCAAGATTCAGTTCCTAAACGGATTGTATCGGCGCTCGCTTTCATAGTTGCAGAATGCTCTGCTATTGGTTTGATTTTGCCGTCTTTTTTCGCTTGTTCTATGATTTTATCTATATCGGAATCGCTGTTTTTGCCTTTGTTTTTAAACGCACTAATAATCAAGGCTACGACGACCCAACCGACGATAATTGCCAATATGCCTTCCATTTCGCAAATACCTCCTTGGTTATGTAATATCTTGGTCAGACGGTTCTAAATATAAAATGAGCACCGTCTGACGATGCTCTAAATCGTTTTCCCGCAACACAGGGTTTATCTGGTTACTCGCACACGGTGCTCATCTCATCAGATAAACTATTCCGTGCTAAAAGCAGGTTTTCCTGTATTGCGTGTTAAATTAAAATTGATTTAGAGCAATTTAATTATATCACGAAACGGGTTAAAAATATACCCATAAGCCGGTTATGGTTTAGGAAATTGTTGCTGTTTTTACGCTGTTATTTGGTTGTTATTTTTTATTAAGCCACCGTTTTCCCACCGTTTTTTTCGCCGTCGTTCGCCGTTGTTTTACCGTTGTTTTTTATTAACGAATCGCCGTTTCTTCGCCGTTTTCTACAAAACGAGTATATTATGTGTCCGCCGTTTTCCCGCCGTTTTTTCAATTTTTCGTCGTTTTTTCCTCGTTTTCGCCCCGTTTTCTGACGTTATTATTTATTTGGTTTAGAGGAAATAGTGTTCGCGCAATCGCGGTGCAGTATACAAATATAGGAAGCAACAGCATCATCAAATGGTTCATACAAACTCAAATCGTCTGGACGACCAAAATGTAGATAATGATTATCGTTTTTCCATTTCAGCAACACTGGAATCTGCTCAATTAAACTACGATATTCTTCTATTTCATGATTTCTGTTTGGCGCGTTTAACCAGTCTTCTAAATCTTGTTTATAATATGTAATACTATCAACCATTGTCCTTTTATGGGCGGGTAACTTTAATTGTTTCGGTGTTATGTATTTGGATTGTGCTACGTTATCGTCAATTTCTTTGAATCGTTGCCAGACATTACCGCAAGTCAAATAGTAACCCTTTAATAAATAATCGTAATATTCGTTGTCCTCGTCAAACGCAATTTTGCCCATAGCGTGAAGTATTTCCTTAACCATATCTAAGCACTTTTGTTTTTCTATCAATTTCATTTTTTCTTCGTTTGTAAGTGGTTTAGTTTTACCTTTTAACCAACCATTTATAATCGCCAACCGCCATTTTGCTGATAACTGAAAAACTTTTTGTGGGTCGTAAAGCTCTTTTTTGCTCGATTCTGTAGCTTTGGTTTTATTCATATCTCACATTATACCATAGCCGTTATCTGTTACGCTCACAGTTTTTCAATAATGTCATACCCAAGTTTTTTTAACGTATAGTTTGGGGTGTTCTTACCACCCATATAATACTTTAAAACATTTTTGTCGGCTAAGCCGTCTAAATTCGCTATAAGTTTTTGCGAACTTTGTTCAGAGCTTATTTTGGATAATAACTCTTTATCATAGATACTGCTTGCGGGGTATATCGAGCTGCCACTTAATGAATTTATTACCATAATATGTTTATTGTCGTCCATAGACTTAAATAACTTCATAATATCCAATTCTTCATTATCTAGCTCAACTTCAACATTTTTTGGTAATCGCTCCAATAGTTCAGCGTTCTGTAAATAAGCAGACAGTAGATTGGATAGATTTGATGCTAGTTGTTCGCCTTTCTTGTCATTTTGTATGGAAAAAGGCATTACTCTGCGGTGCGATATATCGAATGGTAAGTCTTTTATTTCACCAGAATCAGCGTTGAATAGCATAATCACTCTATTCGCCGTCCTTTTGCCAATCATATAGCCCAATTCATACAAAACATTTTGATTAACAAGTTTACGGTTGTTGTGTTTACCAATAAAACTAAGGTCCGCAACAAATACGTCGCAATTGTCTATTTTTTCTGTTATAGTTGCCGGTATATCAACTGCCCCCATTCTACCTTTTGTGCTGTCGTCCAGCTCTGGGCGAAAATCGAGCGCAGGGTCGCCTTCCAACGTCTTAATGGCATTTTTAAGACATTTTTCGATAAAGTTTTTAGATTTTTTATCGTCGCTTTGCCACGAATAAAATATTACACGCTTCTTTTGCTCCATATCTACTAAAATTATAACATAATTATAGGGGTATGCTATAATAGTAATATGTTTAGAAAGAAACGCGTTCTAAAAGTGGAGAACAATGAAATCTCGGTCAAGAAATTTGACGGAGAAGATTATATCTCTATTACCGATATGATACGGAACAAAGACGGTGATTTCTTCGTGGCGGATTGGCTGCGAAATAGAAATACGGTTGAGTTCTTGGGTATTTGGGAATCAATGAATAATCCTAATTTTAATTGTGGCGAATTTGCCATAATTAAAAGCAAAGTTGGCTTAAATAATTATAAATTGAGCGTAAAAGAATGGGCGGAAAAGACCAATGCTATTGGTTTACGTGCTGTTGCTGGTAGATATGGTGGAACTTATGCGCAAAAAGATATCGCATTTGAATTTGGTATGTGGATTAGTCCGGCGTTTAAGTTGTATCTAATCAAGGATTATGAGCGGCTAAAAGCAGTAGAGATGAACCAATATCAATTAGAGTGGGACGTGCGGCGTGTATTAGCGAGTTCTACTTATGTTGCGCACACCGACGCCGTAAAAGACGAAATAATACCCAAAGTTTTACCGTGGCGAATCAATTATCAATACGCAGACGAAGCCGATATATTAAACCTTGCCGTCTTTGGGATAACAGCGGCAGAATGGAGAAAGAATAATCCGGAACGCGCTAAACGTAAAGAAAACATACGGGATTCAGCAAGTATTATTGAACTTCTGATTTTAGAGGAACTACAATTGCAAAATGCCGAGCTTATCAGAAAGGGTATTAGCAAAGAAGAACGTTTTAATATATTACGTAAAATGGCAATTACAAAGCGCACTGCGCTGGAAAAGATAGACCCAATTAAGGGGTTGAAACGACTTGACGATACAACCTATCTTGGCGACAGTAAAGAGGATAAATAATTTATACTTTTATTAGTTCAAGTCTTATTATCTTGTAATTATCAAAATACATAATTCATTTCCAATATCTGTTTTCGCCTCTCGTCGGCAGATTGTTTCGGTAATTTTATCGCACCCCAATTATTGCTATTTAAGAACCAGTCTGCTATAATATAGATAGGTTCAAGTTGTGTCACACTTGTTCCACCAGATTATATATAACTCGGCGTTTTGGCCGATTTTTTAGTAGTAAAGTTCTGTTAAGTACTCTGCAGCAATAGCATGCAATTTTGAACCATTTTTGCATCAAAAACTGCCAAAGATGCGGTTTTGCCACTATAAATTTGTCTGTTAATATCTTAAACAATTAGATCTTATTCCGAATTTATTAGAAGCATTACTTCAAAACGCCGTTTTTCATATCTTGGAAAATACCTGGTACATCAGAAAGTTGATCAAAAGTGCCACGTTGGACAATTTTGCCTTTATCTATCACAATGATCTCATCACAATTCTGTAAAGTGGTTAATCTATGTGCAATAGATATAATTGTGGTACCATACTCTGACTTAAGCTTTTCTATCTCTTTTTGGATGTGTTTTTCCGAAGTATTATCAAGTGCGGAAGTAGCTTCATCTAGAATTAAAATCTTTGGTTTACGCAGGAAAATACGTGCAAGTGCAATACGCTGACGTTGTCCGCCCGACAAGTTCCTGCCTCCTTCTGAAATTACAAAATCATACTTTTTCGGTAAATTGTTAATCGTATCTTCAAGATTTGCGCTTCTGGCGGCCGCCGAAATTGCCTCTGGAGAAATTTTTTCTTCTAAGCCATAGGTAATATTCTCGGCGATCGTCCCAGCAACCAAAAATGGAGTTTGTGGAACTAACGCAATGGACCTAGCGATTTCGGAACGGCTTAATTGTCCAATTTCGATACCACCAATTTTTATCATGCCATCGGCCTGCTCCAATTTATCTATGATTTTTATAAGAGTTGATTTGCCACAACCGCTAGGTCCAACCACGCCGATAAACTTTCCTTTATCTATTTCAAGATTTATGTCATTTAGTATCTTCTTATTTGGCTCCTCGTCATAGCCCATCGAGACACTCTTAAGCAAAATGTCATTATTGATAATCTCATCATAATACTTATCGCATGTAGTATAAGAAAAATCTTTCGGTAAGTATGCAATCTTAAAATAATCATCCGCCAAAACTTTACATTCTGATAATTCATCTAGAATTCTGTGCAGTTCGCGAAGCGGGGCAGTTAGCTGAGTAAAACATAAATAGACAGTTAAAATGGAACCTACCGCAATGACACCATTTGAGGCAAGCACTACAGAAATAGCGATAACTAGAACAGTAAAAACAGCTTCATTAATAAACTTAGCGCAATCATAAAATGCCATAGATTTATGATGTTCCATCTCTCTTGCGCGCAAAACGCTCGATTTATTCTCCACGCGTGACACTTCCATATCGACACTATTTAGAGAGCGAATCGTTTCGATGCCACCAAGAAGTTCCACCATAGTTCCATCCATTTCGGCTTTTTGCTCCATTAGATCAACGCGTATGCCACGCTGAGTCTTAATTTGCCTCCAAACAATAAAAAGACCGACAGGGATAACTGCAATGACGAGAAGCGCAATTAGTGGTGGGAGTTGCGAAAAAATTACGACAATTGCAGCAACTCCTGTAGCTATAGCAGGAGCAAAATCCATAAACACCAGTTTTACTAACTTTGATACCCCCTCTATGCTACGATTAAGACGCCCATGAATATTGCCAGTCATATGTTTGCGAAAGTAAGATAAAGGAGCCATCATTAGGGCACTAGATGCTTTTGCCCTTGCCCTAAGCTCTACCTTCGTAGCAACACTTTCAACCATCAGCCGCCTAATTACTTTTATGATTTCATTCGAGACGGTAACCATTAAGATAACCAACAAAATCGGTATAACTGTTGCAAAAACTATCTCATCTTGAGCTAAAACTTGATCGGTAAGATAGCCAATGGCCAATGGGGTAATTTGGCTAAGTATCGCCGATATCCCAAGAAGAAGCAGAACTAACAAAAAAACTAATTTTTTGTTTTTTATCTAAAATATCATATATTTTTCTAAACAAAGTTCTTTTCATATATCTATTATAACATGAGATGCTTCTGTTTTTGTATCTTCTCTATACAGTGTTAATACCTGCCCAATTCGCCCCCACCATTTTTGTGCTATAATATTATTATGGATTTTACTTTTGATTTTGGATGGATGATAGGTGGGCTTGTGATTGCCGCAGCGGGTGGGGCGATTGTGTTTTTTCATCGGCAAATTGCAGAGAATTTGGCTAATGGCGTATCATCGTACGATCATGTAAAACTTTTTGGCATTATTACTGTGGTGGTGGGGTTACTAATTACAGCAAATTTGCATACCTTGATCTTAACACTTATAGTGAACCTAATTGCCGGCAGATAAGACCTGCGTGCGAGTCCATTCATACATAGCAATCGCAGCAGCGGCGCCGACATTGACCGAGCGCGTGGAGCCAAATGACTCGATAAAGCGGACGTCTTTTGCGGCGGCTAACAACTCGGGTGAGATGCCGCTGTTTTCTGAGCCGAAGACAAGCGTGGTGTTATCTGTGAATTTCTTACAATGCAAAGGCTGGGCGCGCTCGGTGTTGTTTTCAATGGCAACAAGTTCCCTGCCTTGCTGAGTGCTTAGAAAATCGCCTAACGTAGGATGGTGGATGATTTCGAGATATTTGTCGGTACACATCGCACCGCGACGATTGTATTTTTTCTTGCCGATGATATGAACCTTACTCACGTTGAACGAGTTGGCGGTACGCACGATAGAGCCGATATTGAAATCATGTTCGACGTTTTCAATGGCGATTTCGAGGCTGGTACGTTTTTTGCTCAATGCATCAAAAACTTGTTCGTTGGACAGGCCTTTATATTCGTCGATAAGGTTTCTTGTATCTTCCATCTGTGATATAATTATAACATATTAGAGAGGAGTATCGATGAAATTTAACGAATATCAGAATAAAGCAATTAAATTTGACCTGTTTGTGCCGGGAAGAAACTTAAACGGTGGTGGTTTTATTGAAAAAGTACTAGGACTAGTGGGTGAGGCGGGAGAAACGGCCGACAAATTTAAAAAAATTATACGCGATAAGAGTGGGATAGTATCAGATGAGGATAGGCTAGAAATCACCAAAGAATTGGGGGATGTATTGTGGTACACCGCAACCATTGCGGATTATCTAGGGGTGTCGTTTGACGATGTGGCACAAATAAATCTAAGAAAGCTAGAAGACCGTGCCAAAAATAATAAACTGCACGGTGAGGGCGACGATAGGTAGCCCGGTGTGGCGGTTGTAGTATGCATTAGTTAAAAATTGGCCAGAAAAAGCCCCCGGCGGTTGCCGAGGGCTATGAGCATTCCCTTTAATTTATACTGCGCAGGGGATACTGCGCGGAGGTTGAGCCATGATTTTGATTACCCCGAGCGTGGGGTGCCCAGATCAAGAACTGGACGAGCAGTTGGTAACCCAGATGCTCAGCTGGGGGGGAGGGATTAGCCGCTTAGCAGCGGACCGTCACCCTCCGAAATGCGAGGGAGAACCCCTCGGGGAGCTTGGTAGCCCCCTCGGGGAGTCGCCCGCCCTGGAGCTGGGCGACGTATAAAACGTCGCCATCCTCCAGGTGGATGGACGACCGGTTGCAAGCAACCGGACGTCCGAGGATATCGGACACGACCGCCGCCGTGTCCGGGTGCCCAATGATGGAGGTAGCCTCCTCCGGGATGTCCCCGGGGGTGCATTCCTCCACGCAGACGATGGCGTTTGGCGCCATCATCTGCAAGGAAAAGGCGTTCCCAAGGAACACCTTCCCCTTGGTTCCAATGCCGAGGATAAAATCCTCGGCATTGGACTGCTGGGCGGCGGCCTCGTAGCCGCCACCCTCGCAGGAGTAGAACTCGCAATTGCGAGCACTCCTCCCGCTCCTCGCAAAGAAGATGCCATCCAGCGCCTCACGGCGCTCGTTGATTGAGTTCGCCATGGCGAACTCCTTTCCCTGCCAGCCGCATGCGTCGCGAGCCTCGGCAGTACCCGTTTGTCCCCGGGGTCGGGATGATGTCTGCTCCTCCTAGCCGGTTGAACGGCGCTTGTGAGCAGGATTAGTATAATAATTATTTTAAATGTATATTTTTGTTAAGCTGGAGTGTGTTTTATTATGATGTATAAGTTTTAATTATTATACTAATTCTGCTCGCAAGTGGATGCAGTTACCCCGATGTATTCAAATAGTTTAATGCCTACCATTAAAATATTTGATCAGTATTTCAATCTTGCCCACCAAGATGAATCTTCATCGTAATTATTTCCTATTTGTTAACTTCCTACAATTTCCTGTTCGTTAATTGTATAATGCTATTATATCAAACTTCTTATGTTTTGTCAACTACTATGCCACAATTTGTAATTTTACAGGGGTGGGTGGGGTGAAAATTTGTCGAAATGGGGTCGACAAAATAGTTAATTTGCTAATTCAGATAGCCCAATGAATCGCCCGTGAGGATACTACCGCTGGACAGCCACCGTACATGAGACGACTATTCAGGCTTGATCTCTCGGCAATGATGCCATTAGCGCTTGCCAACTCCCCTATGGTCAGCGGAAACATGTTTTGCGATATTGATACTCATGAAAGTAAAAGCGAAGGCCAGGAAAAGCCCCCGGCGGTTGCCGAGGGCTATGAGCTTGAGCGTGGAGGTCAACGCGCGAGCAGCGCGTCGATCTCGTTTCTCGGTACCAGGAACCAACAGGTTCCCGATGTCGAGAAGTCTGGGACGACTACCTCGTCCCAGAAGTGGAGGGGTGGTTCCCCTCCAGGGACACAGATTGTGCCCCTGTCTGCCCTTCGGCAGGCATACCGAAGCCGTGGAAACGGCTTCGGCCAGGCGTACACCACTGGTGTACGCCCTTCCTTACCCGGGACGGCGTCCCGGATATGCGAAAACACTGGTTCGCCATTTCTGGCGAACCCCCTTTCTCCGTCTACGAGAACGAAGACGGGTTTGTCCGTCTGGTTCTCTAGACGGACCCGGCGGCCACGGCGGTCCGTGGCCGTGAGGGTCTCGCTGACGCGAGACCCTGTGCATTGGTCATCGTTTAAGACGACCAGTGCATTGCCGGGGGCGACCTTGGTGATTATAAAACACCGAGGTCCATTGTTCATTTCTACAAAGAAGTTCGCCATGGCGACTCCTTTCTCCCCTGCCGCTGGGGAAGACGCGTACGGAACTGGCATGTGCGGCAATGAATTTGCCGGTCCCGTTTTTTACCTAGTTGTTAAGGTTCTGCCCTTGCTCCTTACTGGCTGTAAGGTCATGAGCAGAGCTGAAGCAACAAACTTGGTTTGTTACCTCGGCTCAGCTCATGCATTGCAAGCTGAGTCTATACATCCGAACTTCTGGATGTGCCCACCCATAGTCTCTGGACATAATCAAATGCATATCTTAAATGTACGATAACACCGGATATGGAAGGAACTGTTTGCTTAGTTCCCCGCTCACCCACCTAGATGTTATTTCTTGCGACAATTCGCTTTTTGAATTGTATGACTATATTATATCAAACTTCTTATGTTTTGTCAACTATGACGCCACAATTTGTGATTTTATAGGGGTGGGTGGGGTGAAAATTTGTCGAAAGGGGGTAGACAAAAGGGTTACTATTGTTTTATATTTCTTATGATATAATAGAGATATGAATACTGAAAGAATAGAGAGTTCCGCCGAGTCATCCTCTGGCTGGGACGAGATTGCTAGTATGTCACATGATTTAGGCAGCAATACCCCAAAAACCAGCGAAAAAGCACGTGCGGATACTGCCTCCGAAGTGCTTTCGTATCTAGATCTGAAGGAGCTAAACCAAAATCAAGTGTTGGATGTTATCGACTTGTGTGATGAACTCGTAGATATTTCCGCACAGGTACGAAACAAATTTTATTTGTATGATATGTTCGATGATAATATCAGAGAAATAGCAGATCGTCCAGGGGAGACAGCCGCTAAAGACACGATTACGCCTGAGCGTGCTGAGGCAAATAAAATATTCTCCGCTATTCTAATTGACCGAATGAACAGAAATCCAAATGAGACATGGAAATTATACGAATCTTTTTTCTCGCTTTCGCCTAGCCCACTAAGTTATGTAGGTGGCTTACAAGGCACAATGGAACTTCTCACCATCGCTGAACGTTCAGAAAATAACCCGTGCGCACGAGCACTCTACGACGAAGCTGTCTATAACGCTTCTTTTAGCAACACGAATCAGTTTAATCAATTAATGCAAAAGGCGAGCCCGATGAAACAGCTTCAGTTTGTACCGGTTCTTCATGAGATCGCCTTACGCTGCGAGCCAGACAGTTGGAATGCGCCAGCGCTCGATAAAATACATGAAGTTTTGGACCTACTAACTAATGACCCCAAAAGTACACCCTTAGTAAAGATTGTCGCTGACTCTTGTGCCAATGATGTAGATGGCATAATCAATAGCGATTGGGTTATGATTGATCCAGAGGATGAACAATACAGCGAATTGATGGAAAATCATAGAAGATCGCAGGAAGCTTTTCGCGCCGAGCAGCGTGAGCTTCATAACGATTATCCGATGGCGCCAGAAAAGGAAGTTTTAACAAAAATCGCTCCAGGTATTGTTGGCGGTTTTTCTAAAAGCATCCGTGTAAATAATTTGTACGGGCGCGACGGAGAGTATATCTCGTTGTTTAATGTTCATGACGATAATGCGTTCGGCATCAGCCGGGAAGATGCCGAGTTGCTTGCTGCGGCACATAATCCGGATGTTTGCAAGATAATTAATCAGCAGCTTGGGATGGACATCTCAAGCATTTCCCTATCAGCACAGATACAACTGCTGAAGTTTATGACGGAGGCTGGAAACGAGCGTTTTAACAAATTACGGCGTGGCCTGGCGCATGTGGACGCTGACTCTAGATTGAAACTGGCAGAAAGTTTCCTGGCGGCGGACTTCGGAGAAGACTTCGGAGATGCACTGCTGGATATAGCCGAATCGGACCGAATCTCCGAGGAGCAGCTTGGCGATATTCTGGACAATGTGGACTCCTGTCGTAAGTCAATTGGAGAAATAGCTAGTTTGTATGACGGATATCGAGATGGGGAGTTTGGCAAGGAATACGCCCGCGCAGCAAATGAGCGCTTAACTGATGCAATTATAGCCTTTAGAGAAATTAGCAAAACTGGTGAGGCTGGCGCTGAGCTTGGATGGTTTGGCGAGGCAAAACTTGATTATGATTCGGCGATGGAAGCCCTGAGGTATGAAGCGCGATCACTTGAAATAATCGGTGGCACAATTAGCGATGTACGCGATGAGAAGCCTGGCACGTTCGCTGAAAAAATTTTAACTCCAGACGAATCGCACGCTAGGACTATGTACAATTTTTACTCACCAGAACACGGCTATGTGCTCCTATATACTCGTCCAGAAGGGTCGCATAGTTTTGACCCCATGTTGGAGTATGGCAAGGTACGTAGTCGCTACAGTGAAGTGAGCAATAATGGCGGCGTAGAGGCGTCAATTAGTTTTATCGTAAACCCCGTTGATCCGTTTGCACTGCCTAATCCATTCCGTCCGGATCGAAATAAGATAAAAGATGCTACTTATTATGATAGTGGCACCATGGATAAGGTCAGTGCCATTCGCATTGACCGCGAAGGGAGGGCGCCCGGGGCTGCCGCAGATGACCCAAATCGCGACCCGATTAGCGAAGACGGCACCGTATCGGTAGACCTCGCAGCAATTAATGATCGCATGGATACACCTTCCGGAAAAATCGCCAGGCTTTTTAGTATTGGCAACAAGATTCGTAATTCTGGTGCAGATTTCTCGCTTAATCACAATACGAATTGGTTTAATCAGAGTGAATATGGGACTGCCAATGGGTTCAAATCGCTGGTTAATTATCTGGATAGCCGAATGTCCGAGCTGTGTTTGAGGCGGCCACCAAATATGAGAGAAGGGTTTGCGGGAGCAAAACGTGAAGCAGTACGTCGTCGTGGCCAAATGGTTAGACGTATTGCGTAGTGCAAGCTACCTGTAAATTTTAGCACAACCAAAAACCGCCGGTGCCCCGGCGACTTTTGGTTATCCCACCCTGAAGTGTGCCCACCCAAGGTTATCAGGATTTATAATATGCATAATAAGAAATGTACGATAACACCGGATATGGAAGGAACTGTTTGCTTAGTTCCCCGCTCACCCACCTAGATGTTATTTCTTGCGACAATTCGCTTTGTTTGAATTGTATGACTATATTATATCAAACTTCTTATGTTTTGTCAACTATAATGCCACAATTTGTGATTTTATAGGGGTGAATTGGATGAGAAATTGTCGAAAAGTGGTCGACAAAAGGGTTTTTGTGTAGTATACTGATATTATGAATACTGAGTTATTAACACAAATCGGTCTATCTGAAATACAGGCAAAAATATATCTCTATCTAGTACGAGAAGGACAGAGGACGCCTACAGAAATCGCAAATGGCGTAGGAGAAAAGCGCACAACAATCTACTCGGCATTAGAGAGATTAGTCGCGCTCGGTCTAATAACGCAGAGGGATAAAGGCAAGATATCAGCATACGTTCCGAATCATCCGTCGGTACTAGAGGAACTAGCCGAAAAGCGTCTACGTCGTGCCGCAAGGCAGGCTAAGATGTTGGAGGGTAGCCTGCCTGGGCTCATCAACTACTACAACGAGCACCAGAGCCAGCCCGGAGCCACAACATTTTATGGACAGGAAGGCATACAGATGATTTGGGATAAAGTCATCGCCACTGGCCAGACATATTATTTCGTACGCA
>CAZHTQ010000020.1:0-13687 GCA_964535375.1 uncultured Candidatus Saccharibacteria bacterium
TATATACCACCAGTATCTTTTTTATTGGTAGCTCGATGCCCCAATAAGATTTTGTTATCATCAAGGATCATCACTCCAATTCCAATTTTAATAATATTCTGCATAGAGCCTCCACTTATATTAGTTTAATTATACCACGTTCATAATCCAACTTTGCCTGCAAATCTTCTCTATATAGTGTTAATGCCTGCCCAATTCGCCCCCACCATTTTTGTTGTCATTCTATTATTTTTGTCGTCATTCCATCATTTTGTTGTCACTCCACCATTTTTCTTAAAACTTCTTTTGTTATTTAATCTCTATTGCAGTTGATGGACTACAATAATTAGTACAATAAAAGAAGTTTTAAGCACTCAACGACGTGAGCCTCCAAAGAACCCCCAGCCTAGCTGGGGTTTTGGCGTACAAAAAGCCCGCTCGAGAGAGCGGGCGGATTACTCAGCAGACAGAATGACCAGACTCGCGTGAGCCAGGTAGGGGGTTTTGTTGACGACGATCTCAAGTTGATCGCTGTCCCCGTACCACCTCCACGAGGAAACCTTGCCCTCGACGAGCATCTGCCCATCGGGAGTATAGATTCTCGCGTAAGAGAACGAGTAGGTGGATTTCAGTGTGAAGCCGGTCATTGCGAGAAGCAGAGCGGACGCCAGCAACACAAGCGCCAGTACCTTAATCGCGGATTTCTTCATGTACATTCCTCCTTAATCTTTATTTGGGCTACTAAGTAAGCACAATTCTACTGAGATTTGAATGTGCTATCTATGACACCTCGCCATAGTTCTTATCATTATATCATACATAAGCGTAAAAGTCAAGACTAAATAGGGATAGATTATTGAGATTTAAGATAACGCTCAATATTCTCGATATCATGAAGAAAAAGCGGAGTCGTAAGGCTCCGCTGGTGGCTATTTGAGTGGATAAAGTGCGTGGTTACTGGCCGATGACCAGTAGAGCGATTAGCGCAGCTGCGCAGAGGATGTCGATAAGGGTGCGAAGAATCGGATGACCCGGCAATAGCTCGATATAACTGTTTTCGTGGACGATCTCTTCTTGCGCCATGGTAAGGTTATCTTCCAAATATTTGCCCTCCTTATGATTATTCAAATAGCCTTAAACATTGTACATCCTTTCATTAGAAAAGTCAAGTGTTGTAATATTTACATTTTTAGCATAAAGGTCTTGTAATTACTATATTTAGTGTGGTAGAATATAATTAAGACGCTAAATGTAGGGTGCTAGTCGCAATAATCGCCCGAAAAAGGTCATATCATTAGTAAATACACGAAATACAATTGAAGGAGGTATATTTCATGTTTAAACGTATAATAAAACGCGACGGGAAGATTGTAAAATTCGACCCAGAAAAAATTACTGAAGCGATTGCTAAGGCCGGGCTTGTTACTGAGGAGTTCAAGCATGACAGGGCCAAGGTTTTGGCGGAAAAGGCATTGAAGCGTGCCGAAGAAACAATTAAAGAACGTACGCCTCATGTAGAACAGATCCAGGATATCGTAGAAGATGTGCTTTTGGAGTCAAGTTTTAAGAAAACTGCTAAGGAATATATCCAATATCGTCAGGAAAGATCGAGGCGGCGTGAGGCAAAAAGCGACCTCATGAATATTTATCGTACCATTTCTCATGCGGATGCGAGCGAAGATTCGGACGTGAAACGTTCTAATGCAAACGTTGATGGCAACTCGGCCATGGGTAAGATGCTGCAGTTTGGTGCGGAGGGGTCTAAGGTTTTCGCTAAGACGTTACTGCTTCGCCCTGATATTGCGGCAGCGCACGACAATGGTGATATTCATATTCATGACCTAGATTTTTATGCGACAGGGACTTTAACTTGCTGCCAAAGTGATCCGTTTGTATTATTTGAAAATGGCGGGTTTAACACTGGACATGGGCATCTTCGTACGCCAAACTCGATTGGCTCATATGGCGCACTTGCGGCGATTCTTTTGCAGGCCAATCAAAACGAACAGCATGGTGGACAGTCAATTCCAAATTTTGACTACGCGATGGCGCCGGGCGTTAATAAATCTTTCCGTAAGGCTCTGAAACGCAACCTTGAAAAATATAATAAATTTACCGGCAAGAAGTTATCACTAGAGGTTAAGGACGACTATGAGTATGGTGACGACAAAAAGCTAGAAAAAGCCAAATGGCCTAAAGAAGTTATTGAGACCTCAAACGAAGATGTGAATCGTGAAACTTTGCAGGCAATGGAGGGCTTTATCCATAACCTTAACACCATGCATTCACGTGCTGGCGCGCAGGTACCATTTACTTCGATTAATTTTGGTACTGATACTACTCCTGCGGGGCGATTGGTGTCAAAATATTTGCTGGAAGCCACTGAAAATGGGCTTGGTAAGGGAGAAACACCAATTTTCCCGATTTCGATTTTTAAGGTAAAAAGTGGAGTCAACTACGAGCCGGACGATCCCAACTATGACCTCTTTAAGAAATCCATGGAAGTATCGGCAAAGAGGCTGTTCCCGAATTTCTGCTTTATTGACGCACCATATAATTTGAAATACTATAAGCCGGGCGATTATAGAACGGAGATTGCAACGATGGGGTGCCGGACGCGCGTATTTGCCTCGGTATTTCCAGAGAGCGATGGCATCGTGACTGGCCGCGGCAACTGTTCGTTTACAACGGTGAATTTGGTACGTATCGGCATTAAACACGGTATATGTCTAGGCGAGCGTAAGGAAGCCGACTGGGACGGATTTTACAAAGAACTTGACGAAAAGATGGATCTAGTGAAAGATGAGCTGCTTGAACGTTTCGAATTCCAGGCCAATCAGCACGTTCGCAACTTCCCATTCTTGATGGGGCAGGGCAACTGGTTTGGCTCAGAAAAACTTGGTATGAACGATACGCTGCGAGAAGTAATTAAACACGGTACGCTGTCAATTGGGTTTATCGGTCTTGCAGAGACTTTAGTAGCCATGACTGGTAAGCACCATGGCGAAGACGAAGACTCTAGGGAGCTTGGGCTTGATATTATTACGCACATGCGTGAAAAGTGTGATGAGTATTGCAAAAAATATAAATTGAATTTTAGCCTTCTCGCGACGCCGGCAGAGGGTATTGCGGGACGATTCACCAAGATTGACCGTAAGGAATTTGGGGTGATTAAGGGCGTGACTGACCGTGATTTCTATACAAATTCGTTCCATGTACCTGTATATTATCCGATTAGTGCGTTTGATAAAATTGAAATTGAAGCGCCGTATCATAATCTTTGTAACGCTGGACATATTACTTACATTGAGCTTGACGGTGATCCGTCGCAGAATATTGCCGCATTTGAGGCAGTAATTCGCAAAATGCACGACTGCGGTATTGGGTATGGCTCTGTGAACCATCCAGTAGACCGTGATCCGATTTGTGGATTCTCCGGAATCATTAAGGGCGAGAGATGCCCACATTGCGGAAGGCTCGAGGGTGATGTACCATTTGAAAAAGTCCACTGCGAATCATGTTCCAAAGGAAAATAATGGATTACGATAAAGTTGCGATAGAGAAAATAAAAACATCTCCGCAACCCCGAGACGGTTATATCCGTCTCTCGGGGCCATTGGAGCACGATAATATCGTGAACGGAGATGGGCTCAGAGCGGTGGTTTGGACGCAGGGTTGCCCGAATCACTGCCCAGGGTGTCAGAATCCGGAGACTTGGGATTTTGATTGTGGTTTTGAAGTTGAGATAGACGAAATTTGCAAGCGTCTTACTGAGTTTAAGGGGCAGAATGGCTTAACTTTCTGCGGAGGAGAACCTTTCGCACAGCCACGTGCCTGTAAACAAATTGCGGACTTCGTGAGAGAAAAACTTGGTTGGAACGTTTGGAGTTTTTCAGGTTTTACATACGAGCAAATAAAAGAGGCCGGTGGCGAGGCTTGGGATTTTTTGAAATCTTTGGACGCATTAATTGACGGTCCGTTTATTTTGAAGCAAAAGGATTTAAGTTTAAGATTTCGTGGATCACGCAACCAAAGGCTCTTGCATTTAGAACCAGGAACTGGTAAAATATTATCACAGGAATAGGAGGAATATGAGCAAGGCTTTTACGGTGCTTCCAATGAGTCAAGATATGTATCTCGAAGCGGGGAAGACTTTTACTGGTTCTATCACAGTGGCAAATCCAGCGGATGCAAGTGGCGACTTTTACTATGCGGTAAGTGTGTCGCCATATAGCGTAGTAGACGAAAATTACACCGCAGATCTCGCAACGATGTCGGATAGGTCGGCGATTGTCAAATGGATAGAAATCGAAAACCCGACTGGCGTGTTAAAACCCAATGAATCAGTAAAGGTTAATTTCAAGATTAATGTACCGCTTGATGCTCCGAGTGGTGGACAATATGCGGCGATTGCAGTGAGATCCAACGAAGAAGCGACTGATACGGGTGGCGTATCGGTACAAAACGTGTTTGAGCTTGCGAGTTTGCTACTTGCCAATGTGGCCGGCGAGACAAAACATGAGGGTAGTATTCTTGAAAATCAGATTCCTGGGTTTATTACTAATGGTTCACCTACAGTAACGGCATTACTCACAAACGATGGTAACGTACACGAAACCGCTAAAGTGACGATTCACGTGAAGAACGCGATTACAGGTGAAACTATGTTTCCGAAAGAAGGGCAGTCGGACGAGTTTATTGAGCTCGTGATGCCGGGGACTAATAGATACATTGCGCGGTCGCTTGATGATTTACCATCACTTGGCATATATTCAGTGTCGCAAGATATATCTTATCTTGGTGGTTCATCATATAACAGCACCGTGATGATTTCTTGCCCGATATGGTTTTTGGTACTATTTATCGTGACTATTGGTGCAATTGTTGGGACCACTATAGCGTTGGTCCGCAAAAAGATGATGCGAAAGAAACTACATACCGAAATGTAGTATTTGCCCCATAAAATATGCTATACTATATATAATATATGGTGTATCTAGATTATGCGGCGACAACGCCCTTACTTAAATGTGTGCGGAAAGCAATGCACGAAGCGGAAGAATTGTATTTTGCTAATGCTTCGGCGCTTCATACGCCTGGGCACATGGCGTTAAATGGAATCGAGGCTTGTCGTGAATTGCTGGCCAAGATGGTAGGTTGTGACCCTGGCGAACTTATTTTTACATCTGGTGCAACAGAAAGCAACAACACAGTGATGCATATTTTTGAGGGGTGTAAGATAGAAGTATCGCCGTACGAGCATCATTCAATTATGGAAGCTGCACGAGTGTATCGTGGCGAGAATCAACCAACTCTCTATTCGTATATGCTTGCCAACAACGAAATTGGTGAGTTTATCGATTTACCCCAAAAGAGTAATTCGAACGAATACTTACATTCTGATTTAACGCAGGTGCTAGGTAAGCTGCCGATTAATGTAAAAAAGTTGGGACTAGACTATGCGACTTTTAGCGCGCATAAAATTGGTGGGCCGATAGGGGTGGGAGCGCTATACGTGAGGGGTGGCGCGCCGTATAAGCCTTTTATGATTGGTGGCAACCAAGAGGGTAAGCGCCGTGGTGGAACTTATAATGTTGTGGGGATAATCGGGTTAAAAGCAGCGCTTGAATATGTGCGCGATAATAATATATATAATATATATGACAATAAAGTGCGTGACCTACGCGATACTTTGGCGCGGCGAATTTTGCAGGAAATACCAGGAAGCTCACTTAATACAAATATTGGTAAAGGCAAGAGTTTGCCAAATATTCTAAATGTATCTTTTCATGCAGCAGAGGGGGAGTCTATACAACTTTACTTGGATGCGGAGGGGATAATTGTGTCTACTGGATCGGCTTGTGCGGCGGGCGATATCAAGCCATCGCATGTATTGATGGCGAAAACTGGAGATGCAGAGGTGGCACATTCATCGATTAGATTTTCATTTGGGCCAGATAACACTATGGGTGATGTGGATCACGTAATGAGAGTACTACCTGGAATCATCAGTAGGCTGCAAGGAATGAGTACGATAAGATAGCTTGTATTTTTCAATTGCATCGCGCAAGGCATCATGCCCTAATATTGAACAGTGAAACTTATGTTTGGGGAGTTTGCCGAGATAATTATCGATATCTTCGGCAGTAATACTAAGGGCTTCTTCTAGGGTCTTGCCCTTGGCGAGTTCTGACAGGGCGGAAGTTGAGGCAATGGCAGACGCGCAGCCGTAGGTTTTCCAGCGAATATCCTCAATAATGTTTTCGCCATTGGTATTTTTGGCGATTTTAAGAAACATCTTCATTTGGTCGCCACAAATTGGGTTGCCGACAATACCGGCGACATCATAATCAAAATTTGACTCGTCACCCATCAGGAAATTACGAGGGTTTAAGAAATGCTCTTTTACGATGTCTGAATATACCCAATCTGATTTTCTGTCCATGTGATTATTATAGCACAAATATTCTATATGATATAATGGTTGTATGAAGATTGCGATATTAGGTGCGGGGGCGTTCGGGACGGCTCTCGGGGGAATTTTGTTGGATAAAGGCCACGAAATAGTTTATTATGATAAAAAGACTAAAGGTGACCTTGATAAAGCGGTAGCAGGTGCATCATTTTTACTTCTGGCGGTACCTTCAAATGCGGTAGATGCCGTACTGCCACTTTTGCCAAAAGATAAGCCTATGATTATTGCGACTAAGGGATTGCTTGGCGATAAGAGCTTTGCTGGTTTTGCCGACTACATGGTGTTGTCTGGTCCAGGTTTTGCCAATGATATTAAAGCTCATAAGCAAACGGTCTTGACAGCAACAGATGAGAGAATCGTGCGGCTTTTTGAAACAGATTATCTCAAATTTGAACTAACGGATGATCGGCAAGGGGTGCTGCTGTGCGGTGCATTAAAAAACGTATACGCCCTGTATGCCGGATACCTTGGTTTGACGCGGGATACTACGGCGTGGCACGATTACATAACAGAGGTATCGGAAGAACTACAGGCGCTTATTATAGCCAATGGCGGCGAGGCAGAAACAGTTAATTTGGCTTGTGGTGTGGGAGATCTTAAATTGACCTGCGATACTGGGTCAAGAAATTATGAGTTCGGAGCAATACTAAAAAGCAATCCGCATGCGCGCCCTGAGAAAACAGTTGAGGGATTAACTACGCTAGCCAAAATTAAACGTGGCGAAATAAGGGTACCAGCTAAGGCAATAATACTTAATAAAATATTGGAGGAGTCATGGGCTTAAACCAGCAGCAAAAGAAAGCAGTAGAGTATTTGGATGGTCCGCTATTAGTGCTAGCGGGGCCAGGCACTGGCAAAACTCAGTTACTGTCGGAGAAAGTGGCCTATATTCTAAAAACTACCGATACCAACCCGGATAATATTTTGTGTTTAACTTTTACAGATACTGGTGCGCGTAACATGCGTGAGCGCCTCAAAACCATTATTGGCAAAGATGCACTAAAAGTTAATATTGGTACGTATCATGCTTTTGGACAGGAGTTGCTATCGCAGTACAAGAATTATTCTGATGAATATGAGCGGCGGCTGGACGCAGCGATAGATGAAGTAATGCAGTATAAAATAGTAAAGGCCATCCAGGACGCACTGCCTGGTACGGATATTTTGCGCGGCGACTCGGTGAAGGACATTATTGCAGTAATTGGCGATGCCAAGGGAGCGAATCTTACGGCGGAGGATCTTGCAATGATAGCCGAGCAAAATACAGAAGATTCTGCGGTGCTATCCACTGCGATTTCGCCACTTTTGCTTAATATCGTGCCACGCAAATTTCGTGAGTCATACGATAATGCGTATAGCCCAATTTATGAACTATTGAAACAATATAGCGACACCAGTCAAACGATCAGCCTTCCAAAGCGTAGTACCGAGTCACCTCGGATAGAACGCACGATATCTTTGCTAGCAAGGGACCTTCGCGCGGCAATGATTGAGGCGGAGTCGCTTGAAAGCATCAAACCTTTGTCGAATTGGAAGGATAGCTATTTTGAAAAAGACGATAGGGGTAATTTCCGGCTCAAAGACCGTGTGGCAAATAAGAAGTTAAAATCGCTAGCAAGGGTAATGAGCGAATATGAAAATTATCTAAGCGAAAATGGGCTGTTTGATTTTAATGACATGATAGAAGAGGCATCTCGGCTGATTCAGACTGATGCTGGATTTAAGGCTTCGTTGCAGGAAAAATATCAGTTTATTATGCTGGACGAATTTCAAGATACTAACCCATCGCAGTTGTCTATTGTCAAACAGATTACCGACTATGAGAAACCTTTGATTATGGCAGTAGGTGATGACGACCAGGCGATATATGAATTTCAGGGGGCAAATGCGTCTAATTTGACTGATTTTCAGGAACACTACGAAGCTGAGGTGATACCGCTTACCGAAAATTATCGCAGTACGCAGGAAATTTTGGATTTTGCGCACGACATAATTGCGCAGGCACCGGATAGATTTGCGGATAAGGTACTAACGGCGCATCGGGATAATCCAACAAAAAGTGCCATTTCACGCATTGAGTTTAATTCTTCTGACGCGGAGTACGGATTTGTGGCGGATAAAATTGCGGAGCTGATAGCAGGTGGCGTGGAGCAAAGTGAAATTGCGGTGATTTCGTACAAAACCAAGTATTTTGAGCCGCTTTTGCCGTACCTCAAATCCCATCCAGAGATAAAAATTGCCTACGAAAAACGTGATAATTTGTTCGAAAATGAGCAAATACATGAGATCTTAACTTTGGCGAGGTTTGTATGGGAAATCGCCAACGAAAAGCGCGGCACGGTACAGATAATGGAGGTATTGTCGTATCCTTTCCTGAAGTTAAACCCGCTTGAGATTGTACGCCTTACGGGGCGAGCGCGGCGTGACCACAAGCCGGTACTAGAAGTACTGGCGGAAGATGGCTCGGAAGATTTGCAAGAAGTAGTTGGTTTTGTCGCAAATTTGGCTGCAAAGTCTTTTACCGAGCCGCTTGAGGTCATGCTAGATTACATGATAGGCACGGCTCCGCTTGGTAGCTATCGTTCGCCGTTTTTGGCTTATTATACAGAGGCGGGGACGGAAGAAGGCGCCTATCATTCTTCCGATAATAATTCGCAAAATTCTCGTGAATACAAGACGTTTATATTATACGAGAACTTGGCGTCGCTTCGCGGAAAGTTGGCGAGGCATTTTGGCGATAAAAGGTTGATGCTTAGCGATCTAATCGAAATGGTAAACGATTATGAGGCGGCAGATATGCCACTTAATACCACTAGCCCGTATCGTGATGCCGAATCGGCAGTACAGATATTATCGGCCCACAAGTCGAAAGGTCTTGAATTTGAGCATGTTTTTATTTTGAGTGCCGATCATACGGCGTGGGGCAAAGGCAAAGGCAACAATAATTTGCTTGCTTTGCCCAAAAATTTGACACAAATTCGCCACACAGGCACGACTGACAGCGAGAAATTGCGCATACTATATGTAGCCTTAACGCGCGCTAAAAAGGCGCTATACATTACCAATTCTTTACAAGATTTTAATGGCAAGTCGCCCGAGCGGTTAGAATATTTTGATGAGACTGCGATTAAAAATGAAAATGGCAAGGTGGAAGTTGAGTCGCCGTATTTGCCAAGCAAACGCGTGACACTCATGTACGATACTGGTGAGATAAAAAAGCGGCGGGAAAACCTGCAAAATTGGATGGCAGCGTATCTCGTAGAATCACCAGATATGCGGGCGATATATAAAGAGCGGGCGGAGCAACTTAAGATGTCAGCTTCGGCGCTAACGAGTTTTATTGACGTGGTTTATGCAGGGCCGCAAGAGTTTTTCAAGGCATATATACTACAGACGCCGCGCGAACCAGAGACGGAGGTGCTGGTGTATGGCGATTTGATTCACAAGACTTTTGAGAAGGTCACTAAGGATGGTATCGACGACCAGGAGGCGGTACAGTACTTCCTGGATGAGCTGTCGCATAAAGATTTGGCCACTGAAGTGGTGCATAAATTACGTGATACGGGGCCTGCAGCCCTAAGCGCGGCACTTTGCGAATTTGGTAAGATTATACGTAACGGTGCGGCGGAAGTAGATTTTTATGCTGAGAAAATCGTAGTAAATGGTGTGCCAGTAACTGGCAAGATTGATCACATCGTAGTAGATGACGCACATAAGACTATTGAAGTGTATGATTATAAAACTGGGCCGTATCACAATAAGAAATGGCAGAGTCATGCCACGCTTTATAAATATATGTTGCAACTATTGTTTTACAAGATGTTGCTTAATAATTCACGTAAGTACGCAAAATACAAAGTGACTAGGGCGCATATACTTTTTGTAACACCGGACAAAGACGGATTAGTGCATGACAAGGTGTATGATTATGACGAAAAAGATGAAAAAGAGTTTTTGAATTTGCTTGCCGCAGTATATAAATTAGTAGAAACGCTAAGATTTATTGATGATGCGGACGTATTTATTGCGCCTGATGGGACTAAGGATTTGAAGGACATCAAGGAGTTTACTACGCTAATGCTTGCTAAGGGTAATGATTTGTAGTATAATATACGTAGAATTCATAGAACGGGGGTGTAACGTATGAATCAGTACTTTTGGAGAGGGGGTGTAAAATGTGGCTCAGACGAGTTGTCCGCATTGCGGTAAGGTTATTGAGGGTAACCTCTACGATCTTGACCGATTGATGGCAAGACATACCGAAATGGAACATCGGCAGGGTTTTCGCGGAAGTTCGAGTTGGCGCAAGTGCAGTGCCTGCAACGGCACGGGGCGTGATGCTTTCCGTAGGCTTTGTTCCATCTGCAATGGCTCCGGCAGCGTGTAATTAGAAATTTTACCACTCTTCGTAATGGCAAGACAAATGTCTTGCCATTTTTATGCATCTGTGATATAATGGAAGTAATTATGGCAAAGAAGAATAATACTAAACGCAAATTGGTTGGCTTGGTTTCTGAGGAATCCGGTGTTCGTGCTTACTATACTAAGAAAAACACAATGAATACCTCTGATAAGCTAAGTCTTAAGAAGTACGACCCAGTACTTCGCAAGCATGTTTTGTTCGTTGAGACCAAGAAGAATCTTGGACGTAACGAAGTAAAAGAGAAAAAGCGTTAAAAATAGCCCCTTACGGGGTTATTTTTTAAGGCGGTATTCTATATCTCGGAGAACGTTCATAAAATACATAAAGGATTCGTACGGGGAGGCATAGGCAGAAAAATACGCGTGAACGTCGCCATCGTTCCAATATTTGGTACACATGTAGTAAGGTTGGTCGCTGGTAGTATTAAGGCGCCTGTGTTGATTGAGATTTGATTTGCGTGTTGCGAGAATGGAATCTCGCAAAGAGTATAAGTATTCCGCGGCGGATTTTTGCATGGCGTTGGAATCCCAAGCGGAAAGATCACGTTCGGTGTCGGCCCAGGTGACAGTGGATGGCATTGAAATATCGACAACTGGCGGTTCGATAGCAGCGGCCTCGGATACGGTGACAAATTTGTTGTCATATTCGGAGAGCCAAACGTCAATAAGGTTGTCCATAAATTTGAAGATACCAGTATCTTTCCATTGATGCTCGCCGAAAGTCTCAAAATCCATAAAAAGGTTAATAAGGTTGCCGTCTAAACAAGAATCATGGAGCCAGCTTAGGTATTTTGGCACGGTAAGCGGCCAGTTGCCCCATTTGCGGTCGGAAAACCGGAAGGCAATATCGTCGGAAAGACGGTAATTCTTAAGCAGTAGTTTAATTTTCTCGCAACCGTATGGCCGATAGACATGATTAGGACTCTTGCCATTTAATACCTTATCCCAGCCCTCGGCAAGGATGGCAGTGTAGCCGCGCGACTCGGCCCAAGCAGCGAGGGAATCATTGTAGGCAAGCTCGGTATTGCGGAAAACTTTGGGGGTGACGCCAAAAAGTTCGCGGATTTTTTCGGCGTGAGCGTCGACCTGGGCGTTAAACTCGGCTAGGTCGTGAAAAAAGGCAAGTGAGTGATAATATGTTTCGCCGACAATTTCAACTCCACCGCGGCGCACCATATAACGAATAATATCGATGAGCTCTGGCGCCCATTTCTCGGCTTGTTCTAGCCAGGTGCCAGTGATGCTAAGGGAAACTTTGAAATCTGGATGACGTTCAAAAGCGTCTTTCATGAGTGCGAGCATGGGGAAATATGATTTCTTGGCTACTTTTTTGAAGATGCGCTCGTTGTTTTCGCGAGCCATATATGGCATGTCATAATAATTGGAATTGTTGCCGACGTCAAAAATTGAATATTCGCGATAGCGGACAGGTTGATGAATATGTAAATATAAACAAATCGCGCGCACCCTACTAAAACCTCTTATGTTTAATGTTTTTATTATACACCTTCATACATTTTTTGGCAACATCATCCCATGAAAATTGGTGGTATTCGTGCTTAATGTTGGTGGTGAGAGTAGATTTTAGGGCTGGCTCGGTAGAGATTGCAACGATTTCTTCGGCCAACTTATACTCGTCCCAAAAATCGTATTTGAGTGATGACCAGATAATCTCGGATACGCCGGACTGCTTGGAAAGAATCAGTGCGTTGCCGTGATGTGCAGCTTCGAGGGCGGTGAGACCAAATGGCTCGGAAATAGAACTCATTACAAAAATGTCGGATAGAGAGTAAATGTCGCGCAATTTTTGACCACGTACGAAACCAGTGAAAATGACGTTTTTTATGATACCTAGCTCGGCAGCAGTCTTAATAAGACTATTTCGCTCTTCGCCGTCACCGGCCAGGATAAACATGAGATGAGGGTTGTATTTTATAGCAATGGCCGCGGCGCTGAGTAGATTATGCAAGCCTTTTTGGATGGTAAATCGCCCGACTGTGCTTACGATGGTGTAGCCTTTGGCCTTTAAGGATTCGATATATTTATAGGGGTCATCGGAAAAATGATAGGCGCTTTTTTCGTATGATTCATCGAGGGAATTGTAAATGACGTCGATTTTGCTGAGCGGGATGTGATATTTTTCATGGATAATGCGCTTAGTAGATTCGGACACGGCGATGATTTCGTCGGCAGCCATTAGACCTTCATATTCTATCTCGTGGATGAGTGGGTTGCCTACGTGCATGCCTGCGCGATCGAATTCGGTAGCATGGACGTGCGCGATAAGTGGCTTATGCAGGGATTTTTGAGCGAGCGTGCCAGCCTCAAAGGTGAGCCAATCGTGTGCATGGATAACGTCTGGTTTAAAATCGGCGAGATGTTCCTCGATAAAATCTTGGTATGCTCTTTGGATTTGGCGGATAGAAGTGGGAGTAGTGGCGGTAGGAATAATTAAATCATGGATTTTGTAGTTGTCGTAGGCGCTACCGTAACTAAATATTGGGTCGAGATTGGTGGCAGGGATGACGTTCATAAAATTTGCGTCGTCATGTGCCGCTTTGTAGGGGACGACAAAGTCAATTTCGGCACCTTCGCGAGATAAAGCGCGGGCCATATTAAGACAAGCAACACCCAGCCCACCGGAATTGTGGGGCGGAAGTTCCCAACCAAGCATGAGTATTTTCATTACTTCCATTTTATCACAAAATATGCTAAAATGGAAATATAACTTATTTAAGTGCGGTAAAACCGCATGAAGGGGCGTAGCTCAGTTGGTAGAGCAGCGGTCTCCAAAACCGCGTGTCGTGAGTT
>CAZHTQ010000021.1:0-13030 GCA_964535375.1 uncultured Candidatus Saccharibacteria bacterium
ATATGGCGATTTTGATTCCAAAGAAACTCGCGCACCGCAAGGTTCGCAAAGGCAAGAACGAAGGTGTAGCGACTCGCTGCAATACTGTGGCGTTTGGCGATTATGGGTTGATGTCGCTCGACAATGAACGCATCAATTCGCGTCAGATTGAGGCAGCTCGCCAGGCGATTACACGTTATATTAAACGTGGTGGTAAAATCTGGATCCGGATTTTCCCGCATACACCAGTAACCAAGAAACCACTTGATGTAAAAATGGGCTCTGGTAAGGGTGAGCCGCAATTTTATGTGGCTAAGGTAAAGGCTGGTACGGTGATGTTTGAAATTGCTGATGTGACTGAGACCCAAGCAAAGGAAGCGCTTCGCCTCGCATCGCACAAGTTGCCAGTAAAATGTAAAATCATAAAGAAAGAGGAGTTTTAACATGGCACATTCACTAGTTGGGGTGGTGACTTCCGATAAGCGTGATAAGACCATTACCGTCTCTATTGTCAGTCGGGAAACGCACCCTCTATATCGTAAACAATACACAAAGACCCGTAAGTATACTGCGCACGACGAAAACAACGAAGCTCACGAGGGTGACCGCGTGGAGATCGCTGCGACTCGTCCAATCTCTAAGACCAAGGCCTATACTTTGGTAAAGGTGATTGAAAAATCGCGTGGTCGGGTTGAACTAAAAGAAGATGTGAATACTGTGGCTGAACCAGAAAAAATTGGTGCAGACAAGATCGTAAAAGAAGAGGGGGAAGAATAAAATGATACAACAAGAAACTAGACTTAAAGTTGCCGACAACAGTGGCGCCAAGGAACTCGGAGTGATTCGTGTGCTTGGTGGCACTCGCGCTCGCTATGCTCGGGTTGGTGATATTGTGACCTGCTCGGTAAAGGATGCGTCGCCTACTGGTAACGTTAAGAAAAAAGCCGTAGTGAAGGCGGTGATTGTGCGTACTGTACAACCGATTCGCCGTCCAGATGGCTCAACAATCCGTTTTGACGAAAACGCAGCGGTACTCGTGAACGAAGATAAGACCCCTAAGGGGACGCGTGTCTTTGGCCCGATTCCACGCGAGCTTCGTGACCTAGGATTTTCTAAGATTATCAGCTTAGCACCGGAGGTACTATAATGAAAGTTGGTGATACTGTAAAGATTATCAGTGGCGACAATAAAGGCACTGAAGCTAAGATTGTAAAAGTTGACTGCAAGAATGGAAAGGCTTGCCTCGAGGGAATTGGCCTTGTCGAGCGTCACCTCAAGAAGTCATATTTTAATCCTGCGGGCGGTAAGAAAACCATCCATGTAGGGATTGACCTTTCGAATTTGAAGCTCGTAAAAGAAGGCGAAACAAATAAGACTTCGAAGGGTGCAAAAAATGATAAAGCTAAGAAAGGAGCTAAGTAATGGCGGAAAAGAAAACGGCTGCTAAAAAGTCGGCAACGACTAAAGCACAACCACGTCTCAAAGCTCTCTACAACACTGAGCTGAAAGCGAAGTTGAAAGAAGAACTTGGGCTCTCTAATATCAACCAAGTGCCTGAGCTCAAAAAAGTCATCGTTTCCTGCGGTGTAGGCAAGAAACGTGAGGATAAGAAGTATACCGAGACGGTAGCGCTGACTCTCGCTAAGATTACGGGGCAGGCAGCGACGTCGAGGCTTGCAAAAAAGTCAATTGCGACATTTAAGATTCGTAAAGGAATGGGCGCGCCAGTTGGCTATCTCGTAACTTTACGCAATGACAAAATGTACGAATTTGTAGATCGTCTTATCAATATTGCTTTGCCACACGTGCGTGATTTTCATGGTGTGAGTGGTGTGGCTTTTGATAAGCAGGGTAACTACAACTTGGGGCTTAAAGAGCAAACTGTGTTCCCAGAGATTACTTTTGAGGATGCAGCAGTGCTACACGGGCTTGAGATGACTTTTGTAATTAAGAATGGTTCAAAGGAAGGAAGCTATAAATTGCTAGAACTCTTCGGGATGCCGTTTGAAAAGAAAGGAGAAAAGTAGTATGGCTAAAACATCTGCGGTTCTTCGTGATGAAAAACGACGTAAATTAAATGAAAAATATCGTGCTAAGCGAGCAGAGCTAAAAGCGGCTGGCGACCTTGAAGGTCTGCAGAAGCTGCCACGCAACGCTTCGCCAACTCGGCTCAAAAACCGCGACCTCTTGGACGGTCGTCCACGTGGCTATATGCGCCGATTTGGGCTATCACGTATTAACTTCCGGGAAAAGGCAAGTAAAGGCGAAATTCCTGGTGTAACTAAGAGTAGCTGGTAGGAGAAAGGAGAAATATGTCGTTACAATCTACTGATCAAATCGCCGATTTTATCACTCGTATTCGTAATGCGGTGATGGCGCAAAAGACTGAAATTCTCGTTCCTACTTCTAAACTAAAATTAGCAGTAGCTGAGATTTTGGTAAAAAACGGTTATCTTGCTTCGTGCGAGGTAATTGATGGTGAGCCACGCGGCATGCTGCACGTAGTGATTAACGAGCTTGGAACTGCGCCTCGTATCAATGAGATTATGAAGGTATCTAAGCCTGGTCGCCGTGTGTATGTAGGCGTAGCAGAAATTCCAACGGTTAAGTCTGGTCGTGGCATGGTAGTGGTATCTACTTCACGCGGGTTAATGACTGGCCGTGATGCCAAGAAAAATGGGCTTGGTGGAGAACTACTCGTAAGGGTATGGTAATTGCTGTGGGACTTTCTTCGTGAAGAAAGTCCCATCGAAAGAAGCTTAGCTTAAAAAACGAAACGAAAGTGAATTTCGTTTCGTTTTTTTGTTGACAAGGTAGAGCATGAGCGATATAATGGTAGTATATAAAGTTTGGAGGTAAAATGGTAAAACAAAGATTGGCTAGTGCCGTGATGGCGCTTGCATTAATGTGCGGAGTGGGTTTACCACTTGTGGCGCCGGTTGCGACGTATGCGACGGGAGGCGTAGTAGTGGATTATGTTGATGCTCCTAAGAGAGTGGGCAATAATTCTAATGGTTTACTTGCAGCTCAGGTTGAGTCTGATTATTCGGAAGTAGGTAGTTTTCAAGCGTTGCTTGAGGCGTTTGATGAAACTTGGAACGAAGAAAAAGAGCCTGGCGTGATAGACATATCCTTGGCGAGTGATATAGAACAGACATACGGTGAAAATGATTATTTGGTTGTGAATATTGGCTGGACTGTAAATCTTGATCTGAATGGGCATACTTTATTACTGAGAAACGATCAAGTGCGCGGTTTGCATAATTATGGCACATTAAACGTAAGTAATGGTGTCATTGAAAATGGTAGCGAACTAAATGAGTCATATGGACTTATTGATAACTATGGTGGGGCAGTTAATGTTGATGGTGTAATTTTTGTTGACTATGGCGAAGGGGGAGGTTCATCAGTAAAGAACCGCACCGTGTCTTTTGATAATGGTAAGACCGTAAGTCAGGGAGTAGTGAATGTTCAAAATAGTAAATTCTACGCATATGGCGTAGTGGGTGGTAATGCTAATCTTTATAGTGACGGCGCCTTGACTGTTGGTAACGGCGTGGAGATGGTCAATTATGCTAACGATCAGGTAAAGGATGGTTACTTTGGGTGTTACGCATTAATAGTGAATAGCGGTACTGCAATTATAGGCGTCACTGCCGGAAAGATTGACGATCCAGTAAAGATTACAGGTAATCGTGGGGCTTTTGCAATTAATAGCGGTTCGGTAATAATAAATAACGGTGAGTTTATTGGAAATACTTGGTATGGTGTTTGGATTACAAATAACGGGGATCGTTCTAGCGTTGAGATTGAATATGCAGAGTCGTACGGCAAGTTGTATGGCATATATGCAACGGTGGATGATGGCAAGCAGGATTTAAGTAACGTTCAAATTGTGGTGAGTGGGGGTAAGTATTCTGGCGGTCAAAAATCCGCGGTTGCGTTAGATTCTAAAAATTCTGAGCATAGCTGGGGAATGGAATTGAGAGGCGGAGAATTCTCTACTTTGCCTGATAGCAGTTATATGGCAGAAGGATATACTGCTTATAATCAAAATGACGAGATTTATTTGTACGAAGTGACAGAGGTAGCAAAGGATGTACATTCTGGTGCGATTTATGTTGCGAAAGGACGTGACTATGACCTTTCGGATGAGCTGAATAATGCTGCAAAGAAATATGCGGAGTTTGATTTTACTAAATTGACAGACTATGCTACGGTGAGTGATTTTATTATAACTGGTGAGTTTGCTGGAACTGGTGAGTTTAGTTATAGTGCTACGGATGCTTATGGCAACGTGGCTAGTAAGACATCAAAGGTGGTGGTATATGAGGTGACGCCGGCGGCGGATGATGGAAGCGAAACGGAAGAAGAGGCTGACACAATAACTGAGTACGTAACGGACCAGATAGTGGCGATTTTGGATGGTGACGAGTCTGCAGCAAAGAAAGTTGTGCTGACCGAGGAGTCAGTGGAGATTGGTGGGGAGTCGCATAACGGTGTGGAACTAGTGGAGGCGGTGCTTTCGAATGGCTACGAGATAGAGACTGTGCTATTGTCTGATGCACTTGATGCGGATTTATGGGCGGAAGCTGATGCGATAGACGAAATAGTTGAGGTTATGGCTGATGATGAGGGGCTTGCGGCATTGTTTGACGGCAATATCTTGATGTATGCGGTGAAGGATGGGGAAGATCCAGTGTATCTCGGTGAGATTATTGAGCTAGGCGAGCCGGTGACAATAACGGTGACAATACCAGAAGAGTATCTGGATGTGCCAACGGGGTATGAGAGAACGTTTAAGATGGTGCGTGGGCATATTGCCGCTGACGGCACGAAGACTGCCGATTATCTAGACGTGGCGCGTGATGGGGATAAGTTGACGTTCAAGACAGATAAGTTTTCGACCTTTGCGATTACGTATGCGGACGCGTTGGTGAATAATGGGAGTGCTGACGTTTCGCCGGTAACCCCGGAGACTGGCTTTTTGACAACGGCAGCAAAAATTGATACAATGGAAACATCGGGAAGCAAAACCGACACGAGTGGGCTAGTGTTCGCGGTTGTAATAATGACAATTGCAACAGTGGTGATGGAAGTTGCTTTGTGGAAAAGGCAACGAAGTCGCAAAAGCTAAATCTCATTTAATGCTAGCGCGTAAAACAAATACGAAAATAAACCGTGGGGGGTAAAAATGGCCTTTGGGGGCATTCGGAGAAAGATACGGCGAGATTTACGTGCGAGTATCTGACGTAAGATTATAGTTATGAGCAATATACCGGCGTTTGCCGGTATATTGCTTGGTGGAGGTGCTTATGAGTGGTCATGCTTAGGGGTGGCTAGGCTTGTGAGTGGCTGGGCTTAATGCAATTTCTAAAAATGTGGAGAAGATGGCGTATTGACTTATTACGCTTAGTGTGGTATAATGAAGGTATATATTAATAGATTACTTTATCTGTAAAGCAATCTTTTTTTATGGTAATTTTTGCTAGTATTGGCAACTGGCAGACAATTAATTTTGACAAAAACAAGACTTGTCGGAGGCGACAAGATGTGGTATATTAAGGCTAAATATAGAGTGTAGAAAATAAAAAGTGTGGGCAACACGATATATTGTAAAATATATTAAACATAGTAGTAATAAGGAGATACTATGAAGAAAACTATTAAATATGGCGGCGTAGTCGCATCTGTTGCAGCTGCTGCCCTAGTAATGGGTGGTTCTGCTTCAGCTGTTGAGCTGCCAGAACAAGAAAATACTTTAACTTACGATGCGGAAACCTGTTTGCCAGAGATTGCTGGTTCAGTAACCATCAAGACTGTTGCAGACGAAATTACTGCATTGAAGGATCAGGCTAGTGTTTATAGTAAGGTTTCTGCTTGTTTTGAGGCGCGGGCAAAAGAATTAGTACCAAATATCGTAAAAAATGCTGAAATCATTGGTTTAACTGCGACTGAGGAGAGCTATACGGCGCTCGCTAGTGCAGCTAGCTCTGTGCTAGACACCAATGGTTACGCTGCGGAAGACTTCGCTACTGACGAAGCCAGTGACGAGGCTTTGCGTGCAAAACTTGGTGAGAATAGCGAAGAGGATGATACTCCTTGGGCACTCGCCGCGGTAGCTAATGAAGATTTGAAGCCAAGTGGCGTATATAAGGCCATTTTGGCTGACACCGCTGCAGGTAACGACACCTACGGGCAAGCTGATATAATGAAGGCGTTTAATGAGGCTAAGGCTGCAGCTGAACTTCTTGAGGATATCGATGGTATCGACGAAGATATTGCAGATGGCTATAATGATTTTATGGCTTCTGCAGACGGATTTGCTGAAGCTGCCGATGAATTGCTTGAGCAGGCCGAAGAGTTGGCGAAAGATGCAAAAACTGAAGCAACTGATGCCGCTACTGAGGCTGAAGCTAAGGTAGCTGAAGCAAAGACTGCTATCAATGAGCTTGCTAAGAATGAAGATGTGGATGAGGAAACCGTAAAGGCCCTTCAGGACGCTCTTGATGCAATTGTCGCTGACGAGTATGACGAAGAGGCTGTAGAGACTTTGCTAAAGGATATTGAAGACATTACAAAGGAACTCGAGGCAGATAAGAAAGAGGCTGAGGATGCAGCTGAAGAAGCTGCCGAAGCCGCTGCTTCAAAGGCGCGTATTGCCGAGACTGCAAAGAATGTTGCTGATACTATGCAATTTGCGAAGGATGCGGCCGAACAAGAATCTGGTGCCATCATGGACGAGTATAGTTTGACTCGCGAAGATATCGAAGGTGAAAGTGAAGCTTATGAGGCTGCTCGTCAGACCGCTAAGGATGCAGCTGTGTTAGAGGCAGTTAAGGCTAGCGATGCTTATGCTACTGCGTTGACGGGCGGGGCTTTTGAAGCTGAGGCAGATTTAGCAGCGATTAAAGAGTATGCTAATGATGCTAACGCAGAGGCTCTTTTGAGTGTAATTAGCGATGCAGAAGCAGCTTTTGAAGAAGAGAATGACTTCGATAAGGATATGGCAAAGGCTATTGCTGATTTCGCAATTATCGACGACTACGAAGAAAATTACGAGACGCTAGCAAGCGATGCTGCTCGTGCCAAGAGCGAGGCTGATGCCGTTAAAGCTATTGCTGATGTCGTTGCTGATGCTGCAAAGGATGCAGGTGATCTATATGATGCAGTAAAAAGCGTAGCTGAGGGAGTAAAAGATGCTAATGATGCAGTAGTGGCTGCTGCTGAAGCTGCTGAGACTCAAGCGGCTGCAGAGGAGGCTCTTGCTGCTGAGGACCCGACTGATCCAACTGATCCAACCGACCCAACTGATCCGACTGACCCAACCGATCCAGAAGAACCGGGCACAACTGATCCAGAAGAGCCAGGTACTGATGAGCCAGGTACGACCGAGGATGTCGATACCGATGGTAAGCCATACGACTACTCGGTTTTGGGTGGTAATGGTGAAACATGGACTACTGATGGTGAAACCCTCAGCTTCCGTTTCAAGGCTCCATTTGCTTTGTTTGACTTCATCTTGCTTGATGGTGAGCCGGTAGGGATCGAAACTGGTCTTTACAGTGTAAAGGAAGGTTCGACAATCGTAACTTTGTCGAAGGAGCTTCTTGACTCATTGTCAGAGGGCGAACACACTTTGGCTGCTGTGTTTACGAATGGCGAGATTAGCGAAGCAGCCAACTTCACTATCAAGGCTGCCGAAGTTGAGGTGAAGGCTCCAGAGACTGGTGTTTACACTGCTGAAACTTCTGCTGCTATCTCTAGCTTCGTGACCGCCTTTATGGCTGCTACGATTGCTGGTGCGGCTGTGGTAATCCGCAAGCGCGCTTAGCACTGTTTGGACTTCTCTTTGAAAAGAAAAGTCTAGCAAGAGAAACTAGCGTAAAAAACGAAATGGAAGTCAATTCCATTTCGTTTTTTTGATTAGCCTATGTTCCAAAAATGAGATTTTGGCGATTTTGGTGCATAGAAAGAGAAATGTGATATAATCATAATATGATAAAGCGTGATTATTATTTGAACCAGCTGAAGAAGCTTCAGGATCAAAAAGTGATAAAAGTAATTACTGGGATTCGCCGCAGTGGTAAATCTACACTTTTGCAACTTTTTCGTGAGGAATTGGCACGGCAGGGTGTGAGGAAAGCGCAGATACAGTCATTTAATTTTGAGGAAAAGCAAAATTTAGAGCTAAGAGATTGGCGGAAGTTGCACGAAAGGATTGAGAGTAGGCTGGTGCCGGAGCAGATGAACTATATTTTTCTAGACGAAATACAAAAAGTTGAGCATTTTGAAGAAGCGGTGGATTCGCTTTTCGTAAAGGAAAATGTGGATTTGTATATTACTGGGTCGAATGCGTTTTTGCTTTCGGGGGAGCTTGCGACGTATTTGACCGGGAGATATATTTCTATTCATATGCTACCGTATTCTTTCGCGGAATACAGGGAGGCATACAGGGCGGAAGAAAATGAATATAGGCTGTTTTCGAAATATTTGAATAGTAGTGCTTTTCCGGAGGTGGTGAATTTGTCGCAAACGGATGAGAGGCTGGCACAGAATTATTTGCAGGATCTGTATGATACGATCGTGAATGTCGATATTGCTGAGAGATATGATATACGTAACGCGGCGGAGTTTGCGCGGATCGTGAAGTTTGTGCTAGCGAATATCGGTAGCCCTATTTCGGCGCGCAACATTGCAAATGCGCTAAGCGATACGCAGCTTGCCCATAATACCGTGACGAGATACCTTGGATATTTGACGCAGAGCTATTTGCTGTACTCGGTGAGCCGATACGACATAAAGGGCAAGAAACTGCTCACCACGAACGACAAATATTACACGGTGGATCTAGGCTTGAGGCAGCTGATGCTGGGCGGGGAAGTGTCGGCAGACGTGGGGCATAAGCTAGAAAATGTAGTCTTTCTGGAGCTTCTCAAGCGTAACGAGGGGCAAATAATGGTGGGCAAAGCCGATGAAAATGAGGTTGATTTTATAGTGCAGAAACCAAATGGCGAGCGGGTGTATTATCAGGTGGCGTATCATATCACTGATGATGAGGTGTTGCATCGTGAGCTCATGCCATTCGTAAAAATACAGGATAATTATCCGAAAATTTTATTGACGCTTGACTTGGTGAATGAAAATTACTCTGGCATTATAAAACAAAACCTGATAGACTGGCTATTGGAAAAATAGCATAACAGGGGTGGCGGCAGCAAGCCTATGTTCCAAAAATGAGATTTTGGCGATTTTGGTGCATAGACAAGCATGTGTAAAACGCAGTCATGGATGTGCTGAGCTATAGACAGGGGTATGCAAAATGCTTAAAAGAAACTTAAAAAAGTCTTGACAACGTAGTGACGTAAGCGGTATAATGGTAGTATTAAATGGAGGTATAAATGACAAAACATAAAATTGCTTATGCTGGTTCGGCAGTGGCATTAATGCTTGGGTCGGGAATTTTATCCCCACTTGGTGCTTTCGCAGAGGGTGAAAAACCATTCTGTATTGAAGGCGGTGAGTGTTACGAAACTTTGCAGGCGGCGTTTGATGCAGTGCCGAATGATGGAACGCTTACTACAATCTACTTAGATAGCACCGATAACATCGTTGAGGATGGCGGTGGTGCTTTTTATGAGTACGGAAAGGGTGCACATCCAGCTAACAATAATTACAATGTAGTTTTTGACTTAAAAGGCAAAACTTTTGTAGTGAATCGTGAGGCTGTGGGGTCCACTGGATATGAGACGCAGGCGCTTCATCTTGAAAAAGGTGGAAAGTTTGTGATGAAGGATGGCATCATGAAAACTACGGCAACGAGTGGTGTAAAGATGATATTGCAAAATTATGCTGACACTACGCTTGATAATGTAACTCTTGATGCGAGCGATACTAGTGGTGTAACATATACGGCGTCGAATAACTTTGGTTCTCTCACAGTAAAAGGTGATTCTAATATTTTGGCAAGTGAAGGTAATGTAGCTTTTGATATATGGTATGGAATGGCGTCTGTATATTATGGCGGAATAAGCGTTACCTTTGGTGAAGATTTCACCGGTAAAGTGAATGGTAAGATAGAATATGGCTGTTCGAGCAGTGGCGGCGGTTGCAGTGAGACGAACTGGCAAAAAAAGGCTAAGCTTAGCATCGCTAATGGTACGTTTGAAACGAGTTTTGCCGAGGGGTCTACTGGGGCGCTTGATGGTGCCAATATTGTGATCTCTGGCGGGACTTTCAAGGAAGAACCGAAAGCCGAATATATTGCAAAGGGATGCAAGGCTTTTGCGATTGACAACGAATATATAGTGTTGCCTCTGATAACCGAGATTACTTTAGGCTATGGCGATGAGGAAGTTGAATTATATACAAGAGAAAACCAAATTCTAACAATTAGCTATGTGCCTGAGGGGACGCCTGTAGATTTTGAAGTGAGTACGAATAATCCTGAGCTCTTCATGGAAGATTCGTTGAAGATTGTTGAGAGTAATGGTGTATACGCTGTATCATTTATTGCTAGAGATGAGGGTGATGGCGAAGGCGTAGTTACAGTTACCGAGAAGAATAGTGGGGTGTCGGCGTCGGTTAAGGTGAAGGTAGTTGAGGCACTCCGTAGTGCGGATGCTGTTGCTGAAGACGGCACGACGGCATTTGTAGGGTTCAAAGATCCAGTTGAAGGAGAGAACCTAGGCATGAAAATCGTTAACGAAGAAATGACCACGGAAGAAAAAACAAAGATCAGTCCGTATCTGAAAGCGGTATATGATTTGAATGTGGTAAATCAAACTACGGGCGAAGTGGTGCCGGTGAGCGATAATGAGATCGAGGTAACACTGATACTCAAAAAGGCTGACTACGAAGGAATGAAGTACTTTAAGGCGGGCTTTATTAATGACGAGGGTAAGTTGGTCGAGACGTTTGACGCCGAGGCTAACTATCATGAAGATGAAGGTGAAGAAAGTGAGTACTTTGCACTTACCTTTACTACTACTCACTTTAGTACCTACGGGATTTTGGCTTCGGCTACGGAATTTCCTGAAGTGCTTACACCGGATACCGGCGTATTGACCGCTAATGATGCTAGCACGATGCTTGATTATGGTGGGCTCGTGGCTACAGTAGCAGCAATGACGGTGATGACGGTAGCGATGGAAATAGTACTCTGGAAGCGCAACCAAGCCCGCAAATAGCCTTAGGACGGCAAACGATTAAACTTACGAATACAAAAACAAAACTACACAAAAATAAATTTTAGGTCATACAATACACACTCAAATAAAGATAAAATAATACCGGTGGGCAACTGCCGGTATTTACTTTTAGCAAAAAGTGTGATATAATGGTGCTAATATTAATGTAAAGGAAGATATGAGTCGTATCGGAAAACAACCCATCGATATTCCGGCGGGAGTGACAATTACGGTCGGCGAGAGTGAGATTACTGTCGCTGGGCCTAAGGGTCAGCTCATCGTTCCGGTGCAGCCGATGACTACCACTACGGTAGAAGGCAACGTGGCGACTGTCACCCGCAAGGATGACGAGCCAAAATCTCGGGCTTGGCATGGTCTTCAACGCGCATTGATTGCTAATGCCGTAGAAGGCGTAACCAAAGGTTTTGAGAAAAAACTAGAAATTAACGGTGTAGGTTTTCGCCTAAGTGGGGGCGGGCAAGAAATCGAGATGGCGCTCGGCTTTTCACATCCAGTGAAATACAAAGCCCCAGAAGGTGTCCAACTCACCACCAACAAAATGGAAATCACAGTATCTGGCATCGACAAACAAAAGGTCGGTCAGGTAGCAGCCGAAATCCGCAGTCTCAAGAAGCCTGAACCATACAAGGGCAAGGGCATCAAGTATGTGGATGAAGTGATTATCCGCAAGGCTGGAAAGGCAGGTAAGAAATAATGAATAAAACTTTTAGAGCGGCAAGAACCCGCGCAAAGATTCATGGCACGGCAGAACGCCCACGCCTCACGGTTCATTTTTCGAACCTACACATTACGGCACAAATTATTGACGACGATAAGCAGGCTACGCTCGCGTACGCTACAACCGTTGGCGCTAAAATGACAGGCACCAAGACGGAAAGAGCAGCTAAGATTGGTGAAGAAATCGCCAAGAAAGCCAAGGCGGCCAAGGTAGAGAAGGTAGTCTTCGATCGTGGTTCTAAACTATATGCTGGTCGCATGAGCGCTCTTGCTGATGCAGCTCGCAAGGAAGGATTGGAGTTCTAATATGCCTGAAACAGAAAAAGCCCCAAGAGTAATTAATAAATCTGGCACCCTCAAAATGGAAGACAACGTCAATATCAAGCAGAATGATTTTGATCATTATTCATCTCCTTATACCAGGTATCCATTGTATTCGGGAAGATCAATGTCCAGATATTCCTCGAGTGCCCTGACTATGATCTCATGATCTTTTCCCTCATGCAGTCCGGATACGGCGATCGTTGCGGCATGAACGCCATTGACAAAGACCGGAAACGCTCCGCCGACCGGAATGATGTCTGCGTCCTCTTTCAGCAGTGCCTCAGGAATGTTTCCTTCACATGCTTCTGCAAGTGCCAGAAGACTGCTGTGTCCTGTGGCGAGAACCGCATTTCTTTTCGCTGACGCAAAGTTCAGATTCCTTTGTTTCTTTTCGTCCATGACGTACTGATAGATAACCGTCTGATCTGATTCTCTGGTAATTACGACAGCCAGCTGTTCAGGATACTCCGCGCATAGCCTTGCCAGAATAACCCCGATGGCCATTGCGTCAACACTTCCGAAGCTGTTAAAACGGATAAGTTTCTCCTGTTGTCTGAGGATCTGAATGTCTTTTCTGCTGAATTTACCGCGGTTCTTTTCGATGATCATGTTTACCTGTTCTGCGGACATCAGTCAGTCTCCTTTCCGTCCACAAGATTTCTGATCCATATCCCCTTGTGAACCAACACCATACCGATCATTACTTTCAGAACATCTGCAAGCTGCACACAGATATAGACAGAAAGAATACCCATATCTGTAAACCTGGTCAGGATAAATGCCAGGGTAAGATTTACTGT
>CAZHTQ010000022.1:0-12488 GCA_964535375.1 uncultured Candidatus Saccharibacteria bacterium
CAGCGTTTGCCATTGACATACGATCAAGAATATTACGCTGTAATCTAAGCATACCTAGACGGAATTGCCTCTGCACGAGCTCGCCCACAAGCTTTACGCGGCGGTTCGACAAAGAGTCAATGTCATCTGGCGCTTCTTGTGTATTGTTAAGACGGATGATCTCCGAGATAATTGCCACCATGTCAGACATTTGCAAAGTACGATATTTTGGCGTATTTGGCAAATCTAATTTGAGTCTGCGATTAATCTTAAAACGCCCCACGTTAGAATAATCATAGCGTTTCGGATCAAAGAACATGCGGTCAATCATCGACTTCGCGTTCTCGACCGTAGCAAGATCACCCGGACGAATTCGGCGATACACCTCAAGCAATGCCTCGCCTTGGCTTGAAGTGGTGTCTTTATCGAGTGTAATCTCGATATAATGTTTCTCACCATTGTCGATATCCTTGAAAGCTTCTTTCATCTCGGACTTGGTCATGCCGAGTGCCCTTAGAAACGTGGTTACCGGCAATTTGCGACGACGATCAATCTTGACATTAATCGTACCGTTAGCGGCAGTTTCAAATTCTAGCCACGCACCACGACCCGGAATCACTTTTGCGCCATAGTAACGCTTAGCGCCAATGGTTTCTGCGTTGAAGAATACGCCTGCCGAGCGAATTAGTTGTGACACAATCACGCGCTCGGTACCATTAATAATAAACGTCGCACGGTCGGTCATCCACGGATAATCGCCAAAGTAAATATCTTGTTCTTTACGTTCGCCAGTCACTTTGTTTTCAAGTTCAACTAGCACATGAAGTGGAGCTTCGTAAGTTGCCAAGTTGTACTTTGCGAGCTGCTCTGGCTCTTTTGGCTCCTTAAAGTAATAATCCTTGAACCTTAGCGAAAGTTTTTGCCCGGTATAATCATCAATCGGGTTTAGCTCATCAAAAACTTCGCGTAGTCCATTTTTGACAAAGTCTTCCCACGAATCTGTCTGATGCTGAGTCAGATCCGGAATCGGAAGCGCTTGGTCACCTTCGGTGAAAAATTTTCTTTCACCAGACTTCGTTTGTGTAGCCATTCTACCTCTTTTTTATTAGTGTTATTAACCTTTTTGACAATTTTGCCACACATAGGTATCTTAAGCCCATAGATATCAAAATTGTCTCAGCGCCGAAGATTACTGCCTTATTCCCACTTGGTAAGTCGCCAGCTCACCATCAGTATAAAAATAATGCACACTACTTCTTAATACCCAGTTTAGCACATTTTTGCTACAAAAACAAGAGTTTTATGGTAAAATCTTCGCCCAAAAATCCCCCATATAGCCAAGGGGGATTTTTGAACATAGATAAGCTCTCAACGTTATTTGATTATCTTGTGTTGTAAGCCGACTCGCAGTTAGTTGACTTAATACCTATTATACACGAGCATTTTCAAAAGTCAATACATTTTTACCAAAATTACAAAAAATCGAAACGGATTTTACACCCGTTTCGATTTTCGTAGTGAAACACTGTATATTATATACTATATGTCCAGATCGTCTAAATCAGCAAGCTCAGCACGTGTTTTCTCGGCGAGTTCCGAAGATTCCGAAACCTCTTCTGGTGTATCCACCTCTTCTTCCGTCATTACAGAAGCCACTGCTGCAGCCTCATCATCACCATCGGTGCCATTATCATGCCAGTCACGACGTTTTTCTGGGCGTGCACCGCCCTCTTCTTCGTCAGTATTCACAATCTTTAGATTATAACGTGCATCTTGCTTAGTTCCAAGAGCTCGAAGCAACATTCTGATTGACTGCGCCGTCACACCGCGCTTGCCAATTACACGTCCAACATCCTCAGGATCAACTGAAAGTGAAAGCAGTACTCCTTTTTCATCTATTTTACGATCCACCGACACTTTATCTGGATTGTTGACTAGGGTTTTTACTATATATTCTACGAATTGTTGGTCAATAGTAGCCATGTTTTCTCCATTTTAGTTGTTGTTTCTTATATTATAGCATAAGGTTGAACAATTTTGACAAAAATCATTCAAGCGCAAACGAAAATCGAAACGAAATTCACCTTCGTTTCGATTTTCCAACTAGCCGTTATGGTTTTATTGAACCTAAGCTTCTGCTTCTGCGCTTTCGCTGGCTTCTTCTTTTGGTTGGTTTTTGCGAAGCTTGTCAGCATGTTTGGCGGTCTTAGTCTTTGCCGGTGTTTTCTTATACCAACTTGGCAACTTCACACCGTTCTTTTCTAAAATAAACGCCACACGTGACGAAGGCTGTGCGCCATTATTAAGATATTTTTCCACCGACTCTTTGTCGAGCACGAGCCTCTTAGTCGCTGGATTATAATTGCCGACCTCAGCCACTACGCGCCCCGAAAGAGGGTGACGCTGCGCTTCTTGGACGACTATCCGGTACATCGGAAGATGTGCCCGGCCATTACGCTGCATACGAATCGCTAGCATATTTCTCCTTTATTATTAACTACCCCATTATATCACATATCTTGCATGTCCGCAAGGCTAAAGTTGCTTCATCAAAGTTTCTTCTGGAATGTTTTCGTCAATCATCCGTTTGCGATACATCCTGATTGTCGCCTTAGCTGCCGCCGTTTGCGCATCTTGTTTTGAATGCCCCACGCCGGTTGTCATCAGTTTATTATTCACAAACATCCCCACTGTAAACGACTTATTATGATCTGGCCCCTCTTCTCGCAAAGTATGGTATTGTGGAGTTGTACCGTCAAGTTTCTGTACCAATTCCTGCGCATAAGTCTTAGGATCACGCCACAGTCCCTCCTCCACGATTTCATCAATTTTTGAAATGATATGCTTGTACACAAAATCTTTTGCCACTTCGTAGCCTTGGTCAAGATAAATCGCCCCTATCACCGCCTCAAAACAGTCCGCCATAATCACTTCGTGCGCTCGTTCCGAACCATTGCGCTCACCATGTGATAATCTCACTAGCGGCTCATAGCCAAGTTCATAGCCAGACATACCGATAGATTCTGTCCTAACCAACGCCGATCTCAGCGCTGTCATGATCCCCTCTGGCTCGTCAAAATTACGATACAAATAATCCGACGTAATGATTTCTAGCACCGCATCCCCCAAAAATTCCAACCGTTCGTTATGGTCGTGCACAGTCTCACGATGCTCATTCACATAGCTACGGTGCGTAAGTGCCGTCACCAGTAGCTTGATATCGTGAAACTCAAATCCTAGTTTTGCTTTTGCAAACTCTTGGTATGGCGCAATATCGATATTGCCAATATTTAAGCCTGAACTTTTTTCTTCCATTTAATAATCTCCTGCCCGAATTTTCTTTTTTGCTATCAACATTAATTTCTCAATGTCCTCGTATTCAATTACATCTAACGCCTCCGCAAACGAAAACCACCTAATACCTTTCATCCATTTTTCGCCTGTCGGCATCTCGTGTGCATCCATCGCTTGCACTAAATAAATTTGTGTAGTCATCAAAACGAGTTTGTCGCCACGTCGATACTTAAAATGAATCTTACCGAGCCATGTCAAAATGTTAAAGTTTTTAAGTCCCGTCTCTTCCTCAATTTCGCGGCGTGCTGTAACTTTGGCAGTTTCACCAGGCTCAATATGACCCTTTGGTATAGTCCAACGTCCCTTTGAATCCTGTATTAGCAGCATCTCCACGTCTTTACCGTCACGCGTCAAACGAAAAACAATCCCACCCGAAGTTGGCTCACGCACGATCTCTTGAATCGCCGTTTTCTTGCGAAAAACCGCAGATGTAAATTTTTTAAACGGTGATTCCTTGACTTGCTCAGTCGGCAACGCTTCCGGCACTTTAAGAGTACGCGGCTTGGTCGGTTCAGTATTATTTATTTCTGCTCGCGGCGAGATATTATAATTCGTCACCTTCCGCGTTTGTTTTTGAGACCGATTCTGGCTTGTCTGAAGTGTCTGCTGGTTTTTCTGAGCTGGACGCTTCATTGGCCGACTGATGTTTCTCGCCGGCTGCCTTCTTATCATCTGATCCATTGTTACTTTCTTCGCTAATGCCAAGCTCACGATACGCCGTACCGAGCACGCCGTTGATAAACTTCGACGAATTGTCGGCCCCAAACGCCTTCGCAAGCTCTACTGCCTCATTAATTGCTACCTTCGGCGGAACCTTGTCCCTACACTCAGATAGCTCAAAAAGCCCCATCCTTAGCACGTTTCTATCTATCGCCGATATAGAGCTAATCGGCCACTCCGGTGCCATAGGCTGTAAAGCCTTATCAAGTGTCGTAAAATTATCACGCACATTATGCGCCAAATTGTATACGAACTCAGTATCACCAAGAGTTTTCTCGTATGGCTCAATATTCTTTGCGACGATGGTATCTAGCTCGACCTCAGGGTCTTTTGCGAGGGTTCTCAGTTCGTATTCGTACAAACTTTGTAGAACAATTACCCTACCTAAATGTCGATTGCTAGCCATGCCTTATGATTCTTTCTTTTTAACTGTTTTAACTTTTAGATTTGGTGTCTTTTTCTTGGTTTCGAAAACCTTGACTGGCGACACCTTGTTCACTCTACGAGCAAGCTCTAGACGCAAGTGGCTTCGGCGAAGCCCAGTCTTACGCGGACTGCTCTGCTTTTTCGGTTCAGGCATTGTACTCCTTATTTTAATATCTAATTTATCTTATTTTACCACTAAACAGCGTTTTTTTCAAGAGCCTTTTTGATGGCTGGACGGTCAAAACCCATAATTCGCTCATCGCCGATTTCTGTCACTGGCACCGAAGTAATTTCTGGGTGCTTCGTTGCATCCACTTCTTCGTATGCCACCCCCATGTCGTCTAGCCAATCCATTAGCGCGTGACAATATACGCATGTTGGAGTTGTATATACTTTTATCATACTATTATTATACCATACATACAAATTCCCGCCGCCACCGATACGTTAAACGATTCTTTTTGCCCCCGCATCGGTATCTCCACAAACAAATCAATTATATCATACAGTGAATAATCTATGCCTCCAACCTCTTCGCCAAGCACCAATACCACACGTGAAGAAAGCGCCTGTTTAAGTTCCGATGACCCTAGTAAATACAGAGATGAAACATTGGTGTTATTTTCCAACCCCACAATTTGCCAACCGTTATTTTTGAGATTTTTTAGCTCGTCAAATATATCACCACATGAATAAATGTCCAACATATCTTCTGCGCCGAGCGCTGTCTTGTGTATCTCACGGTCTAGTTTATCGCGAAGATGTGGCAACAAATTTACGTCATGCACCCGTGGCGTATATCCCGACAGTACTACTTTTTGCGCGCCAAATCCTTCGGCCGTCCGGAGAATCGCCCCCACATTATAGCACGAGCGGATGTTATGTAGTACTACAATAATATCACGAGATGAATTTGTCATTTTATACTACGAGATTAAGTAGCCTTGCCTTTGGTACAAAAATCGCTTTTTTGATGCCATTTTCAATGTATTTTTGCACTTTTGCGTCTGCAAATGCTATCGTTTTTACCTTTTCCTCGTCGCTAGCATCGTCCGTCGATATCGTGAGTTTTGCTCTTAGTTTACCGTTCACCTGCACTACGATTTCTACTGTATCCGACACCAAATATTTATCATCCCAAGTCGGCCATTCATCATCCGCATCCAGCCTCTCCAGCATCTCGCTAGCAAGATGTGGCGCAAAAGGCTTCAACATCTTCGCAAGAGCCACCAAATCTTCACGACTCGCCCCCAATTTATAAAGTTCATTAACATACTCCATGAGTGCCGCCACCGCCGTATTAAAACTGGCTTTGTGTATATCGGTTGTTACCTTCTTAATCGTCTTATTGCGGATAGTTGCCGTAGTGTCAGTACCAGCGATAGCCTTTTCGAGACCATGTCGCGACAACGGGAGCGACGCGAGCGAAGGCTCACCCGTAACGACGGGCTGAGCCGAGCGCGTCGAGGAAAGACTATTGCTGGTGCCTTCGCTAAGCAGGTTATAACACCGATTAAGAAACCGATATACACCGCCCACGCTTCTTGGGTCCCACGCCGCGTCAAGTTCTACCGGTCCAATAAACATTTCGTAAGTCCTAAGCGTATCCGCCCCATATCCATCATTTATCACATCTAGTGGATCTATTACATTACCCTTAGACTTGCTCATTTTCTTGCCATCTGGCGCATTAATATACCCATGATAAATCAATTTCTTTATTGGCTCACGAAACGGCAAATATCCCATATCCGCAAAAAACTTACACCAAAACCTCACATATAGCAGATGTGCCACTGCGTGGTCTGCCCCCACATATACATCCACCGGCTCCCAATATGATATTGCATCTTGATTCCACGCCGCCTCTGTGTCGTGTGGCGATGCGTACCGCCAAAGATACCATGAAGAACATGCGTATCCATCTAGCGTATCGGTTTCGCGCGTCATTTCCTCAATTTTACCAGTATTTTCATTATAAAGCTCGACTTTTAGCCAATCTTTAGCCTTAGAGAGCGCACTTCGACCAGTATTATCTGGTTTATAATCATCTACTTCGGGGATCATTACTGGCAACTGGTCTTCTGGTATCGCATGCGGGTTCCCTTCGCTATCATATGCAATCGGAATCGGGCAGCCCCAGTAACGCTGACGCGATATCAGCCAGTCACGCATCTTGTAACTCACCTTAGGCGTGCCATACATATCTCTATCGACTAAATCGGTTTCTATGATCGACAATTTAAGCGCCTCTGCAAATTCGCGATCACGCTCATCCATCGCCGGTACCGCCATGATAGCACCAGTACCATATCCGGCCAACACGTAATCCGCTACGTACACTGGTATCTCTTGCCGAGTGGCAGGATTAATCACATAACTGCCCGTGAACACGCCGGTTTTTTCTTTATTTTCTTGTCGTTCTATCTCCGATTTTTTGATCGCTGCTGCCTTGTACGCCAGCACCGCCTCACGCGTATCGTCGTTAGTTAAGGCCATCAGTCCTGGATACTCCGGCGCCACTACGAGAAAAGTTGCACCTTTAATTGTGTCCGGCCGCGTGGTAAAAACTGTGATGGAGTTCGCAATATGTCCATCTGAGGGCTTCCGCAGGTTACGACCGAGGGATGAGGGGTCCGAGCCCCGTAACGACGGGCGCGAGGAACCCCGTCCCGAAGATGGACATATTGCGAACTCTATTTCGGCACCAACCGACCGTCCGATCCAATTCTTTTGCATAGTTTTAATCTTCTCAGGCCAATCCAGCGCATCGATATCGGCCAGCAATTCATCCGCATAATCAGTAATTTTGAAGAACCATTGCTTCATCTTTTTCTTCTCAACCTCATGCCCGCATCGCCAACATTTGCCATTTTCAACCTGTTCATTTGCCAGCACCGTCTGATCCTCAGGGCACCACCACTGATACGATTCATTTTGATATGCTAAACCTTTTTTATAAAGTTGCAAGAAACACCACTGCGTCCATTTGTAATATTCTGGATCACTCGTATTAATTTCGCGCGACCAGTCAATATAATAACCGAGCCGTTTCGCCTGATTGCGAAAGTTCGCAATATTCGTCTTGGTCACCTCTTGTGGAGCCGTGCCAGTCTTAATCGCATAATTCTCTGCTGGCAACCCAAAAGTATCGTAGCCAAACGGCCCCATCACGTTTAGACCCTGCTGCGCATAAAACCTAGTCAGCACATCCACAATCGTAAAGTTTCGTACATGCCCCACATGCAATCCAATCGCCGATGGGTACGGGAACATCTCCGCCAGCATCATTTTGGGCTTCCCGTCAATTTCTTTCGCCTCAAAAGGCCTGGTTTCTTCCCATATTTTTTGCCACTTGGCTTCAATTTTCAGCGGTTCATATCTATCCATATCTAATATTATATCACATTTTTAGCTATTTGCCGCCCTAAACCCATCGTAGAAGTTCTCCGATATCTTCGGATGCCCAATCTTATTAGCGGCTTTTACTACATCCATCAAGTCGTCTGTAATCTTGAAGATAGCCGGGTCTTTTGTGTCAATCACTCTGAGGTCCAGCATTTTCTTGATTACTCTATCAAACGCTTTCCAGTATGCTTTGCCCACGAGAAACACCGGCATCACTGGCATTTTACCCTCTTGCATCAAGCATAAAATCTCCCACAGCTCATCCATAGTACCAAATCCACCTGGAAAAAACACAAAAACTTTTGCCGCCATCGCAAGCGATACCTTACGCGCAAAGAAATATTCAAAAGTCAAACAATCCGTAAGATATGGATTCGGAAACTGCTCATGTTTCAAAGTAATATTTAGTCCAATAGTCCGCCCGCCTATCTCGTACGCCCCATGCGACGCCGCTTCCATGATGCCAGGCCCGCCACCCGTCACCACGGTATGACCATTTTTGGCGAGCAACCCACCAAGCTCATATGCCATCTTGCAATATTTATGATCTTGCGGCAACCTTGCCGACCCAAAAATCGTCACCCCCTGCGGAAAAGACCTCACGATTTGAAGCCCAGACCCCAAATCCTTCGCGTACATGTTCGCCCGTTCCAAATCAGCCACAGACAGTTTTTTCAGTAATTCTTCTTCAGCTTTAAGCATATTTCCTTCCTATAATTGTTAATTAACTTTTTGAATCGGCATCGGATGCAAATCTTCCTGCCCAGTTAAAGTTCCCTGATTCCCACCAATCCGGCTTATCACTGCAGTAGAATTTGCCGACGCAAATATCAATGCCTGCCGAAAACTTTTGCCACTCGCCCACGCCCCCAAAAATCCAGCGCCAAACGCATCACCCGCACCAGTCGCATCACGTATTTTCACATCTTCGTATATGCCAAACCGGTAAGTTTCGCCAGTCTCACGATTCCCAGCAATGCCGCCCATCGGCCCATCAGTTATTATAGTTATTGGTGCGTATCCGCTTAAATGATATAGTAATTCCGATAGAATGTTCCCCGGTACAAGCCCTGCTGCTTCTACTTTATTAAGCAGCACCACGTCCACCATTGCAAGCATTTTGAGCAGTTTTGCGACATCCTTAATCTCATTTGTACCAGGATTAAACATAATTTTTATGCCAAGTTTACGCGCTTTATCTATTATCGCTCGTAAAGTTTCAAAATCACCGTGCATCGTTGTAATATATAGCCAATCTGGCTGAATCAATTCCAGGTCACCAGCTGCTATATTTTTGAAATTTCCGCTCGCGCCACGATACGTGAGAATCGTCCTCTCTCCGCCGCGTGAATCAAGCAAAATAATCGACGTACCCGTAGCTTTGTTGCCAATATAATTAATATAGCTATTGTCAATTTCTTCACGGTCTAGTACTCGCATCACCGCCTCGCCGGCCGAATCATCACCTATATTACTCATGAGTATTACCTCATGCCGAGTCCGCGACAACCCTACAGCTACATTAAGTCCGCCGCCACCAACCTCGTAGGCAAGTTTATCTATATCTACCTTCGACCCAACTAGTAACTTGCCAAGTATCGCCTCGCCACCAATCCTAGTAGGCTCTAGATCATCATGGTCTATCAGATAAATATCTTGCAAAGCCGCACCAATTACCGCAATTCGTGCCATTATAATACTACCCCCGTTTTATCAAGTTCGGCCACCATCTCCTGGTAAACATTTGCCGGATTCTGCGCCTGCGACAAAGCCGACCCTACGTTAATAACATCAAGATCCGCATGAGCAAGCGCCCGGATATTCGTCATATTCGCACCACCATCCCAGCCAATCTCTACCTCGGCCTTAATGTTACGCACTAGCGGGATTTTTTCCATCTGCATCATGTCGGCAGCACCACCCTGTTCGCCCAATTTCCCAGCAAAAATCAGCACATGGTCGGCCTCTTTAATATATGGCTCCACTGTACCAGGAAAAGTCGAGGGGAGAAGCGCCAGCCCCGCCCGGATGCCATTTTGCTTCAACATATTAAATATCGGTAGCAAATTTTCTTTTGCCTCCGCATGAAAAATACAAAGCGCCGGCTTCAATTTCAAAATTGTATCTATATGTTGCGACGGTCGCTCCACCATCATATGTAAATCCACCGTCCAACCATTAGGCCACCATACGTTAACCACGTCAAGTGTCGGGTTCGGCGCAAATACCCCGTCCGTCACGTCAACCTGTATCCGTTTTGCATACATATTAATGCGCTCTATCTGCGACCGATAGTCCACCTTATTGTTAGTCAAAATCGCCGGTACAATAGTTACGGTACGTATCATATTATTGACCCCCTGTCAAAATTATGGTTAAGCATAATCCTCCCTTTCATCCAACCGATTAATCCTGCGCACTCGCCGCTCCAAAGGGTCAAATCCCGTTTCAAGAAACGCCTTGACTATTTGATAAGTCGCAGCCTCATCGAGAAAATGCGCCGAGAGACAAATCACATTAGCATCATCATGCTCACGCGCCAACTTCGCCGACTCCACCGAGTCACAATTAGCCGCCCGCACTCCACAAAATCTGTTTGCCTGCATTGTCATACCATGCGCCGAATCGCAAATAAGTATTCCGCGCGACCCACGATTTTCGCGTACCGCCTGCGCCACTGCTACCGCTGCATCATTATAATCTTCACCATGATCGTAACTACCTAAGTCCGTCACATCCAAATCGTCTTTCAAAAGCTCTTCAACCAAAGATTGTTTCCTTTCGAATCCACGGTAGTCTGCGCCGATAAATATCTCCATTACAAATCCTCTCCGTAGTCTACCGCAAGTTCCACCAAACGATTAGAATACCCCCATTCATTATCATACCACGCGACCACTTTTATCATATTGCCATCCACCACATCGAGTAAAGGCAGATCCACCACACACGACCGCGGATCGCCGATAAAATCAGACGACACCAACTCCTCTTCGGTTACGCCAATTATCCCTTCATAGTACGGCTCACTCGCTACTTTCTTAAAAATCTCCGCTAGCTCCTCTCTCGATGTATCGCGTTTTACTACCGCAGTGATATCCGCAAGCGACACTACCGGCGTCGGCACCCTTACCGATAACCCATTGAACTTGCCTGTAAGACTCGGAATCGTAAGGGCGGCCGCCTTAGACGCCCCCGTCGTAGTCGGCACGATATTTTCAGCTGCACTCCTAGCCTCACGAAAATCCTTAGCCGGTGCATCAAGCAATCTTTGCGACCCAGTATACGAGTGCACCGTTGTCATCATTGCCTTTTCTACGCCAAGTTCGTCGTTTAGCACCTTCATAATCGGCGCAATACAATTTGTTGTGCAAGACGCATTAGATACAATCTCATCTCCCGGTTCCAGTATTTCCTCATTCACCCCTAGTACTATAGTCTTAGCCCCATCGCCCTTAGCTGGCGCCGAAATTATCACCCGCTTAGCCCCAGCAATAATATGCGCCCGTGCCAGCTCTGGCTTGGTAAACAACCCCGTAGATTCTATCACTACATCCACACCAAGTTCCGCCCACGGCAAGCTCGCCGGATCTTTTTCAGCATACACCGGCACCTCGTCACCATCTACCACTATACTGTTACCATCTACCGTCACTTCCTTATCATAAGCACCATAAGACGAATCATGCTTCAAGAGGTGTGCCAAAGTCTTAGCATCGGTAATATCATTAATTGCGACCACCTTAACATCTTTACGCTCTTTCAAAATCTTAAACGCATTCCGTCCAATCCTCCCAAACCCATTAATCGCAATCTTTAACATCATACCTCCTATATACTTATGTCTATTATACCACACATATGCCCAAAATAACAAAAAAGTTTACATTCGGAATGAGTTGCAAGGAAACGGGAGTAGCGGAATGCCATAGTCAAAAAACGAAACGGAATTGACTTCCGTTTCGCTTTTCTATAAAAGTTTATATTCGGGATGAGTTGCAAGGAAGCGGGAGTAGCGGAGCGAGCCGTACTTGACGTACGGTGAGTGAGCAACGCACCCGCTGACGTAGCAAATCGCCCGAATATAAGCTTTTAGCGAGCAAAATGTGCAAATGCCCGGTTAGCCTCCGCCATCCTATGGCAATCTTCCTTCTTCTTAAAGGCGGCACCAGTTTCGTTATAAGCATCTACAATTTCAGCTTCTAGACGCTTCGCATATGGCATGCCACTGCGAGCCCTAGCTGCCTGCACCATCCAGGTAAAGGCAAAATGCATCTGCCTATGCCCAGCAATTGGGAACGGAATCTGATAGTTGGCGCCACCCACACGGCGTGACTTTACCTCAAAATCCGGCGACACATTAGAAATTGCTTTTTCAAGTACTTCTACTGGGTTTTCCGACTTCAATTTCTTCGCAGCACCCTCAATAGCGGTGTATACAGCGCGCTCAGCAACTTGTTTCTTACCATCAAGCATCGACTTATTGATGAGCCTTTGTACCATAATCGACTGATATTTACGATCTGGATTAACTTTTCTCTCCAAAGATTTAGTAGTTTTGCGTGGCATAATTACTTACCCTCCTTTTTAGCGCCGTATTT
>CAZHTQ010000023.1:0-11868 GCA_964535375.1 uncultured Candidatus Saccharibacteria bacterium
TCGCTCATGTATAATAATAAATGTTAAAGGTCAATACATTTAACACAAAATATAAAATAATTCTGCTAACTAGCAGAAGGAGAAAAATAAAATGAAAAAATCAATTATCGCAGCCGGCGCAGCCTCAGCAGTTCTCGCAGCTATGCCAGTTTTAGGCGTGTTTGCGGATGGTGAGACTACAAAGAACAGCGTGACCGATGTACTCAGCGTTAAACTTAATGATTCCTGTAGCTTGAGTGCTACTGCTGGTACGAACGGCGTAGTGACCCCTGCTACAGCGAATACCATTTCCGCACTACAGAATTACACGGCAACATACTATGGCACGACTGCCGATGCACTTTCTAATGGCCAATATAAGGATTATACCGCTACTGCCATTAAAGTAATTTGCAATAATCAAAATGGTTGGATGGTAAATGCGGTTGGCGCTAGCGATACAAATGTAACAGGCAATGCAGTTTCTATGAACCCAACATCAGCTACTTCGACTCCAATTGCTTCCATGGTAGATGGTACCACTAATACCAATACTCCATCTGGAGCAAGCTCTTGGTGGGCAATGAAGCTTTCGGTCGCAGATCCATCAACGACAGATTATGATACAACCATTAAAACTGAGTATGCAAGTTGGCATTCTATTCCTGCAACGGCGGATAAGGTCGCTTATGGTCCAATTACGGATTCCTCAGTAGATTCTTCAACTGGAGTAATAAGCGGTACTGGTTCTACTTTTACTACTAACTATCGTGTATATATCGGTAGTGCGCAGCAAGCTGATACATATACCGGTAAGGTAACATATACTTTGTTACACCCAAATGACACTTCTACTGACAATGATTAGTAGGTTATACGCATATTAGGACGTGGGAATATGCAACCAATGCAATTGGTTGCATATTCTTATAAGACATAAAGAAGATCAGAGTAAATGATGATAACCAAGAAGAATAAACTTATGTTGGGGATAGGAATCATAATGGCATTCATACTTACTGTATGCGTTATTGTTCTATTCGTAGCTCAACTCAAAGGCAGAAAAACTCATTTTTCTAGCAACAACACCAGCGAACGCATTGCGTCATTAAGCTGCAATACGAATAGTTCGGAAAGGTCTTTTTTTGCAATCAGCACCGACAAGGCTAAGCACGAGATCATAGTTACTTTCAATAATGGTAAACCAGATAAATTTTTTTATACCTTGGTAGGAAAATATAATTCCGAACAAGAAGCGGCCAGCGATGCATCAAAAAATAGTATACAATATGATTTATATATGGCAAATAATGGACGAAAACCCAATAGTTTATCGACGAGATTCTCAAATACTAATGATGAGATATTATTTTCAGTTTACACCGATGTAAGTGTTATAGATACAATAACCATACCTATTTTTTTACTGCCAACTGATATTAAAAATCTAGGAAGCTTCTCTATAGAAGAATTAAAAAAAATTTATGAGACAGAAAAATTTAACTGCACAATTAGCCAGTAGAATTTAAATAGTTAAAGGAGTCCAATGAAGAGAAATAGTATAGCAAAAGCATTATTAGCAGTGGGAATATTAGTAGCACGTTTCTTTAGCTGCAATGTAGTATTTGCAGATGATACACCAAATTCCACATTAACAGTTTCACCATCCTATCAAAATATAGTTCTAGAGCCAGGTACAAGTTTCAGGGGTAGTATTACTATAAGCAATGCGGCCGACGCCAAACAGCCGCTTGACTATAGTGCTTTTATAGGTTCCTTCAGTCAAAGCAAATCTGACGATAGCAAGGATGACTACGGCGCGGCTGATGTATTAACCGAATCATCCTATAACCAAATAATGAAATGGATTACTTTAGATAAGGAGTCTGGTAGCGTTCAACCTAATGCTTCGGAAACATTAGGCTTTACTGTAAATGTGCCGACTGATGCACCGGCCGGCGGTCAATATGCGACAATCATAGTGAGAAATGACACGGGCGGAACAACCGATAATGTCAATGGTAATGTTGCAATTCAAAATGTATTTCAGTTTGCTTCAATTATCTATGCAGAAGTAACCGGCGAAACGCGAAAAACTGGACAGGTATTAGAAAATAATATGCCCAGTATGTTATTCCAAGGGCCACTTGAGGCGACCTCTATGGTTAAAAATACCGGAAATGTTCACGCAAATGCAAAATATACGCTCCAAGTATGGCCACTATTCTCTGGTGAAGAAATATGCACTAATGAGGAAAATCCAAAAATAGGACTGGTTTTGCCAGAAACCGAAAAATACGTCACGCAATCATGTACCCTACCAATGGTAGGCATATTCAAAGCTAAGCAAACAGTAACGATATTTGGCGAAACAGATATCTTGGAAAAAACCATTGTGGTATGTCCACTCTGGCTCCTTTTCATCATCATCTTCGCAATCGTAGCGCTGATCATTTGGCTTATTCTTCGCGCGAAGAATCGTGGTAACAAGCGCCGCACCGAAGCGTAAAAGCTGAAGCTTTAAGAATATCGAAAAACGCAAAATACCGCTCGTATAAGCGGTATTTTTCGATACGAATCATTGACTTCTGCAGTCTTATAGAGTATTATATAAATATGACGTTGTATGATTTGATGCGAAAAAAGCAAAAAACAGGCTTTATGGATTATACTTTTTTATATAACCCCGATATTGATTATGCGCCAATAAAAGATAGCGACTTAGTCGCAAGAGCATGGGGTCGCGTTGGCAATAATATGAGAAAATCATTTACTTCCTTCGTCGACAATAGAGGGAGCTATGTCGGTAGATAAAAATACGTCTATGGGAGACAAAACTCCACAAAAAATCAACAAACCTGCCAAGGTTGCGGTGCGCACAGAATATTCTGGACCTTTGCCTAGGGCTTCTGAATTTAAGGCCTATGAAGAGACACTGAGCGGGGCTGCAGACCGTATATTGGGGATGGCAGAAAAGTCCCTGGATGCAGAAATAGACGATATGCGTCGCCATAGAAATACACTATTTGTGAATATGATTCTTAATAAGATAATGCTCTATGGATTAATTGCAATATCTGTAGTTCTAATATTTAATAATAAGCCAATCGAAGCCCTGCTTGTAGGAATAGCACCTATTATTCAAATAATATCTACGATTGAGATAAAGAAGAAATAGTATAATTGATATGTATCTGCTGATATCATAATATCGCCAGCCTTACTGATAATATCATATTTAATGATAGGCAAACCACCAAGTCTATGCTAAAATAATACAAAAGGATATAATTATATGCTAACCATTCCAGAAATACAAGCAGCAGTCACTAAAGTAGGTAAGAAATATGGTATCAAGAACGCCTATCTTTTTGGGTCTTATGCCAAAAATACTGCAAATGAGAAGTCGGATGTGGACCTGATAGTGGATAAGGGTAATATACATACGTATCGGGATTTTTTTCATTTTTGCGAAGAGCTTAAAAACGAACTTGGGACTGATGTAGATTTGTTGACGGACAGAAGCATAGATCACCGTTTCTTCAATATCATAAAAAATGACAGGATTTTAATTTATGGAAAATAAAGATTTGCTGCATATTGAGAATATCTTGAGCTATTGTGACGATATCTAAAATGCGATAGATGAACTTAATATAAATTATAATTCGTTTATTACTAGCAAGACTCAAAAAGGGGCATTAGCATTTTTTGTTGAGCAAATCGGCGAAGAGACCGGCAGGCTTAGTGCAAAAGTCGTGGTGTTAAAAACTACACCGCATGTCTGTACGCCTATTGCCAATACTGATCACATTTGCCTGCCTAGAGTCTGAATCTTGCGAAAATTTACCTTTTCTACTGCGGCGCGGAGGGCTGCTTCGTTGCCATAATGCGTATGCGACCCCGGCGCATCAGAAAGCATATGCTGCGCAAAGGGAAAAGTAATCACTCGGTCTAGCACCGCACCAAACTTACCCACAGTGGCGCTAGCCGCAGAATATTTGCGTACATCCTCCATCGGAATTTCTAGTGCCTGTTTCATCTCCTCTGGGTAAAAAGTGAGCGAGAAAAGGTCGCCATCTGGCTCACCAGCCAGACGCCCGTAGGCGATAGAGGTGTTGCCCTCTATCCATAAACGCTGATTAAGTGGGCGCATCTTAGTATGCATTAAGTTTGCGAGGCACATCACATGCTTTTTGCCATCAATGGTTTTCATATCGCATACGAAATCACCCTCGCAGGTGGTAGTCATTACGCCAGCCTTGACGTCTGGTGATTTTAGCCCGCTTTTCTCATCGTAGCTGATAGAGTCACTGATGTAATCCATCATGACCCAAGAAAGCAAGCCGGTCTTGGTGTTCTCTGCTACTAGATAATATTCAGCACGCGCACCCCAAAACACGCTAGTATGAATGCGGAACATAGACACAATACCATAATATTTCTCAACGTCGCCATCAAAAATCGCCGATTTCGCCGGAACGAACCCTTCCGGCATAAACTTCTCCACTTTGGTGGGGTCGGGTATCTCGTAAAAGAGGAAAGTGCAATACGGCTCCACCACGAAAGGCATTTTATTGGTTTTCTTGGCTTGCGTAGTAATGATTTTGCGCTGCAAACAAACTGGGAGTTTCGCGAGCCTTGTTTGCATATAGTGAGTCTTGCCGACAGCCATTGGATCTACCAGGCGTTCCACACCCTCGGCGTATTCTAAGATGTTCATGGTTATATTATAGCATAGTTTGATAGAATATCACTAGTGGGGATGATGACGTTTTTGCAATCTTATGTCGCTAAAAAATGTTGCTTAATTGTGTTTTAATTTTTGGCAAATCTTCTGTTATTATTTCCCATACTAACTTAGGGTTCATAGGTGTTACCAGCAACATATTGTTGAACTTTGCTCATGATATCAATCATTTTCTGAACGTTTTTCTCATCTTGCATACAATAAAATTCCGGTGTTTTTTATCTCGTTTACAATTGTAGAATGAGGAGTAATATATTCTTTATCAATCACGTCTACGTCTTTATTGTTCAATGACTCTTTGATACTCTCAACAAAGCCAACAAATTTAAGCCCCCGCAAACCGCTATCAACATATAAATCCACATCCGACTTCTCATTTGCAGTATTTTTGGCATAAGACCCAAAAAGGTAGGCGTTCTTGATACCATATTTCTTACCTACTTTAGTGACTGCTGCTTGTATTTCTGGAATGGTTAGCATATAATTACATCCTTTTGTATTATTTTAGCATAAACTTGGTGGTTTGTCTATCTTTCAAAAATAATATCACCAGCAGGGCTGGTGATATTATAATATTAGTTGTGTTGTGCTAGGGGAGTTTTTTGCGTTTTACGCTTCGGCGCGGCGCTTGCTGCCACGATTCTTCGCGCGAAGAATAATCCAAATAATCAGCGCTACGATTACGAAGATGATGATGAAGAGGAGCCAGATGGGGCAGACGATTATCATTTTTTCAACGACGGATTCTTCGCCGAAGATTTTGATAGTCTGCCTGGCGGTAAAGATGCCAATTGGCGGTAGGCTACAAGATTCAGTATGATAACGTTCTGTATCCGGCAACACTAAACTTGTATTAGGATCCTCTTCGTTTGTGCATATTTCTTCACTAGAGAATACGGGCCATACCTGAAGAATATACTGTGCCTCAGTGTGAACATTCCCCTCATTCTTAACTATAGATGTTGTTTCTAGTTTATTGGAAGTAAGAAATGCCGGTATGCTATTTTCGGTAATCAAGCCTTTTTCATTCGTTTCACCGGCAACTTCTGCATAAACAGTATGCGCCATCTGCATAAGTTCAACTACACCAATGCCTCCTTCGGCGGTATCATTATTTTTATTTTCAGACACCAAAATTGACATATATTGTCCGCCTGCAGGTGCATTTTGTGGTACATCAATAATGAAGGATATTTTTTCAGTGGCGCCTGGCGCTACTGTACCCGTCGGATTGTTGATTGTTGTCCAATCCATTATAATGTTATAGCTGGTTTTAGTCCTATAATCCATATCGCCGTAGTCGTCTTTACTATACTGATTGCTGTGTATAGAATACGAACCTATAGATGCAATATAATCTAAATTTTCTGTTGAATTTGATGGATTTGCGATGGTTACAGCACCCTCGTATTGCTCTCCGGGAATGAGTATGACTTTCTGGCTCATAGGTGACATAGTAATTGTCTTTATAGCGAAAGCCTCATTGCCGCCAATTAATATATTCGCAATCGTAAATATGATTATTGAAAAAATCTGTATGAGTTTGCTTTTCATTAGTCTCCTTTCGTTGGATTGATTAAACAGCTGAAATGTCTATCTTCGTATTTCTTTTTTAACTCTTGTATATTGAGTGTTTGTAATTCTCGTAATGTCGTTTCGTCTAAGAATGTGAGACTAGAGGCTGCTGGATTAGCAAAATTATCTCTGTCTAAATATATGTTAATTTTTACTATGTTATTCGATGTATTAAATGTAGCTGGATAATTATTGATGTCGAGGTGTTTTCTGCCCAGATAGATATTGAATTCCCCATTCATCCACGACATTGCCTTTATGGCACTATCTTCTGTTTCATATTCACCGTAGTATGAATAGAAATATTTATCGACGCCTAATTTACCATATGTGATTTTTATTTCATGTTCGACGTTTCTTTCGCCATCAAATAGGAAAAAGGGCGAATCAGGGCCACTAGATTTACAGTCAATGACGTCAATTCTATTAGCTGTCGCGTTATTTGAAACTAGATGTTCCTCATTGAACTTTAGAAAAACAGCTCCAAATAATATCAATAACATTATTGTTGTTGCAGACAATATGAAGATTATAATATTAATTTTCGATTTCATTTTTTACATGTGTCGTTATTGCATATACAGTTAATTAAGCAAATAAAAATGCGGTCCCACTCACTGAGACCGCATTTTAGTAAATCACTACTTAGCACCAAAAGTGTAGATAATGTTTCCGGTATAGGTACCAGCCTCTTGATTTGCTGGTGCCCAAGCTTGGTAAGCGGTTGCAATTTCAATACCGCTGACACCTTGACCATTAACATCTTGTGCAACAATATTTGGAGCTTGCTCTGTTCCGGATGCAACCTTAGCTCCGGCAAATGTCCTCCAACCTTCAGTAATTGTGGCGTTTGCAGAATCAGCGCCAGTAAGCGTTAGCTGTGCTGACCATACCGCTGTTGAGCCTTCAGTGTACGCACCAAACGCGAAACTCTTTGAATTCTGCGCCTTTGTCTGGTTTGTCAAAGCAGTAGCCTCTGCAGTAATTTGCCAACCGTCATTGTCGTTGCAACTAATCGTCATAACTGAGCCTGCATTTGCTCCGGATGTCGCACCGGAAAAGGAATGGCCGCTTGGCGTTACAATACTAGTTCCTAAATCTATAGCATTCGCGCTTGTATAACCACCAGCTGGTACAGAAGTCATAGAGCAGCTTTCGGTAATGGTAAGTTGAACGTTATCAGTAACTGTTTCTGCAAACACCCCCACTACTGGCATAGCTGCGAGAACTGCTGAGGCTGCGCCGGCTGCGATAATTGATTTTTTCATTTTATTTTTCTCCTTCTGCTAGTTAGCAGAATTATTTTATATTTTGTGTTAAATATCCGTAGTTCGCGCCACAACACACAACCTACCGCAATCCACGACTCACGCCACCATTTCAGCAAGCAAACCACTATCTATACTTATCAAACAACTCTTTTAGTTTCCCATCAAACCCATGCAAATACCTCTCCGTCGTTGCCACCGACGAATGTCCAATCATCTCCTTAATTTCCGCAATCGAGGCACCCCTAAGCTGCAAATCCGTTGCAAAAGAATGCCTCAGCGCATGCGGATAAAACCCCTCAAACCCCGCCGCCTCAAACGCCCGTCGCATCCGTAATCGCACCGTATTTACTGTTGGTGGCTCCCCATTCAAACTCATCACGCCATCATTAACGCACCACATATACCCCTGCACGTTATATTTCTCTACATACTCTCGCACACGCTCAAGAGTCCCCGTCGTTACATACACCTCGCGCGCCTTTCGCCCTTTCCCCACAAACCTTATCCTCCGCCCTTCAAAATCCGTCACTTTCATCCGGCACAACTCCGCTATCCGCATCCCCGTTTCAAACATTATCAATACCATCAACCCCGTCACCTCGTCTGCCCGTCCCACTACAAACTCCACCTCGTCCGCCGTATAAAATTTTCTTTGCGATTCCCCTGCATACATTCTCTGGATTAGTGACATATTAAGCGGAACTCTCACGCCCACTCCGCGATAATATCGCACCATGGCAAGCACTACCGCATTATATGCATTTACCGATCTCAAGTTAATCTCACGCCCCGTTTCATGTTCCACCCACTTATTAAACACCTCGTTTGTAATATCCCCCACATTATCAATCACGGTTACTTTCACAAACCGCCCCAGTACATTTTTCTTCGCGCCAAGCGTCACCGGCGACATACATCTTACTTTTTCGCAATATTCCAAATACTGCCTTATTTGACAATCTATCTCTTTCATTTATATTATTTTACAATATAAATGTCCATCCACTTTGCAAAATCATCGTAATTATTATACATAGCCGCATCCGCATCCGCCCCAGCGTCCAAAAAATCCACTACTTCCCCATGCGACACCAACATCACCGATGGATAATACTTTATATAATCCTTAAGCGACGAATTTGCCGTTTCCGAAAACATCACCCGAAACGCCCGAAACTTATTATCCATTGCGTATTTTTTCACATATTCCCGTACCCTATCTGCCGTCGTACAACTCGCTTGGTCCACAAAAATCACAAAAGACTGTTTATCCCGCATCAAATCGTCAAACCCAGCACCAGACGTATCAATAAATCCCCCGCATGCACCCTCGCACATATAATTGGCATCCACCGTCACTTTCTTTGGCGCGCTAAACCACCCACTTGCTGCTCCCACAAATAGCACACCACCCGCTACTACCACCACCAAACATAATACCAGTTGCCACACTTTCATTTTCGCAAACCCACGCTTCCTCGCTGCTTTGCCACGTTCTTCACTTTGCCGCATTTTTACATTAGCAGCGTCAACATCACGACCAGCCATTTTATACCTCCGTCAAGTCGTCAAAACTTATCTCATGGTACGGCACTTTATAGAAATCATACACTACCTTACCGTCACCAAGCACCCGCTTTACATCAACCCTATTTTTGCCATTGTAATACCAATATCCACCCACATCATATATTTTAGACCCATCCCACCCTAGCGCCACCAACATTTTTTTCATCATACCAGAATATCCTCCACCCCCGCACATTAGAAATATCACTTTGTCCTGCGGAAAAAGCGCTTTCAAAATCTCCTCCGACTCCGCATAGTTCGCTTTGTATTTCTCACCATCATAAGTATAAAGCGTCTTGCCTACATACGTATCGCCCACCGCATCTGGCAATCCCGTTACATTCACGATATATGGCAAAGGCACCACTTCAAACCCGTTCACAAATCCACTAAGATACGCATCGCCGCCTATCGCTTCATAGTTTCCAGGATCTTTCAGCATTCTAAGGTCCCGATATACCGCATCCGACCGCCCCAAATAATCATCAATCGTCGTTTCGTTAATATTCTTATCAATCCCCAGCTCACCACGTTGCCCGCCAGCCAATTCCGGCACCGGCAATTCTGGCAACGCCTCATTCGGAAAGGCATATCTACCCACCAAAAAAGCTCCGGTCATCAAGACCACCAAGCCTACCACTATTCCCCATATCAACTTTTTCATTTTACCTCCACATTATATATCCATTATACCACAATTCAATACCGACCAATAACTATTCTGGGCTAATCGCTGATTTTTACCCACCAAGCACCAATTCCTCCACGCCAACCGCTGGCTCTCGCGGACAACTCGCAAGTACCGTCGCTATTGCATCTTTCTCCGCTTCCGTTACCCATAATCCATATTTATATTTTACCGACACTTGCCTCGCCACATACTGGCACCGAAATTTCTTATTTGGCGGCAACCACGTCGCCGCATCACCGTCCGATTTCTTCTGATTAGCCGTACCATCCACCGCTAGCAAATTCAGCGGGTCCGTCGCAATCGCGTGTCGCACTTCATATGTCATATACTGCGCCCCCTTTTGCCAAGCGTCACTTAGCGCCACCACATGATCTATCTGCAACTTCGCAATTTCCGTTTTATCTGTGTATTTACGGTACTCGCCCGTATAAGGCTCTTCATATTCTCCCGCCACCACTGTACAGCCGTCCAGCACCGCTGTGTCACCAAACTCTCTCCGAATAATTCTTTGTCTGAGATTACACCCCTCTACCGTTGGCCAACCATTATAAAACTCCTCGCGCGAATACCCAGTCTTGGGCGCTCGTCCCTTTACTTCTAATCTTTCTAGCACCTCAGCCGCTAGCGGCACCCCCTCACTTTCTACGCCTGCCGCGTCGTTGCTCTCTGCACGCGTAAAAATCGTCTCCGTACTTGCCGGATTCACTATTAGCCACGCCACCACTGCAGCCAATGCGCCAAGCACCGCTACCACTCTCCGCACCTTGAGTATCTTCATATGCCCAATTATATCACATAGCCGCAGGGTACATCTACCGTTTTGTAATTATTTCTCTTGCTGGTCTTTTAGCAGAATGTCCTAGTGCAGCAAATAGTGCTATCATTACACTTCCCGCCACCATTATCGCCATCGCACGCCCCATTGTTTTAATCTGGTTTGCATTATACAAATCACTTGCATCATATTCTTCCGCTCGCCGCACCACCTCTTCTTCATCTTCCTCCATCGCCATCGCAACCACTTCCATGGACGCAGGCTCAGTTTCATTCACAGTCTCATTCGCGGACTCGCTGACCGGCTCTTGTTCTATCACCGCATCCTGCACCGACTCTGCCACCCATACATTCACCAGTTGCGGTTCCGCCACGTACGGCTCAGCCGCCGGCTGCTCCACGCTCTCCTGCGCACCCTCTACCTTCACTATTTCCTTTTCCGGCACCTCGCCAGACCACTCGCCATTTACCACCTTTTCTTCCGGCATTTCCCAGTCGCCGTTAATTTCAGGTTTTAGCTCATCCCTCTCTGGCACATTAATCATCTCGTTTTCCGATGGCCCATCACAAGGCACCGTTTCGTTTTCAACCGTAGCCGGCGCATCATTTTGCGGCATCTCATCCGCGTACGCCACTCCACCCAAAAACATTACCCCCACTAGCCCCATAGCACCAAGCAAAATCTTTGCGCAGTTTTTCATATCTCTCCAAACCGCCCACCAATTCCTATTATTATACCATAAAATGTAGTATAATAAAAGTATGAATTTAAAGTTCAGAATCTTGAATTTCTAAACCAACCTGTTTCTTTATGCGATTCTTAATCTTTTCGTATCTCTTCTTTGTATCTAGACTCAAAAGAATTTCGCCTCTGCTAACACTTTCATAATTGGAATAGTCGAGTTCTTTTCCGAACTGCTTTGCAGTTAAGTCTATTATCTTACCGTCTTTGATATTGAAATAATGACTAATGCCATCTACTGCAATTTTCCCTAATTCAGTATTGAAATAATCATCAACAACGAGTGCAGTTATTGCGCACATTCCCCAATACTTATTATTGTTGTTCCATTCTTTTCGAACTTTTGGATAGCATAAATCTTTCGAATAACAACCAACCAATAATTCTTCAAGTTCTTGTGATGTCATATCTATATTATAACATTTTTATATTTTATGTTATAATTATACATAGCAATAACAGTTACAGACATGGAAGAAAAACATTTCGAGGAATGGATTAATCTAAAAGAAAAGCT
>CAZHTQ010000024.1:0-11038 GCA_964535375.1 uncultured Candidatus Saccharibacteria bacterium
ATTAATGTTAGTTTGTATTTATGTATGCCTTTCATGTGGGACCTCGCTTATGATTGTTATTGTGGTGATGCTATTCTTGTGGCCGCAAATAGCGGGGGTCATACACAAAAACAGCACCACTAGGGTGCTAAAGTTTCACAATTTAATCAACCGAGGCTGACATCAAAGCGAACTACCTACTGGTGCCGTTTTTACCTTGATGTGCAACCCTAACAGTACAATAATACTCGGTTTTTTCTAAATTGTAAAACTTTAGCAATTTAATTGTAGCGCATTTTTTGCATAAAATCAATATTGATTTTTAAGTCAATGTGTGCTTATGGCTTGATTTATTTGTTGTTTTGTGGTATAATGGTAGTATATGGTAGAAAAATCTTCTAAAACACCCACAACAACTAACAAATCAGCTAGCAGCGAGGTCAAAAATCAGCAGACAGGGACCCAAGTGACCGGGACCAGCACCAGCCAAAAGAAACTAACTTACGCTATAATTGCAGGGGTGGCGGGGTTTTTGATACTTGCCGGTATCATTGCCTCGGTGTCTGGTGGCACACCAAAGTCTAACATCCAGAGTGGAGCAGCACAAAACAACACCACACAAGAGAGTAATACTACCAGCAGCAAAGCCGGCAATAATACTAAGACTGGTGGCGGCACAGATTCGCATGACACCACTGAGGCGGAGTCTGGCACCACAGCCGCTACTAGCGAGGCTGCGACTAGCACCTCTAAGAGCGGCGAGCCCGACACCAGCACTGCCGCGAGCAATAGCGGTACCGCAGGCACCAGTCAGGGCAGTGGCGATAGCCAGCCAGCAGCACCAAGTACGCCAGCAAATACCGAGCCAGCCACTACGACTGGCGAGCGTAATGCCGTAGCGCGCGCAAAATCATACCTAAAGACTATGGCTTTTTCGTATAGCGGACTTGTAAAACAACTTGAGTTTGAAGGATTTACTACAGACGAGGCTACGTATGGTGCAGATCATTCCGACGCTGATTGGTATGCACAGGCTATAAAAAAGGCGAAATCCTATCTTAATACTATGGCATTTTCGCGCAGTGGGCTAGTAAAGCAACTGGAATTTGAGGGTTTTACCACGGACGAGGCGAACTACGGCACAGATAATTCTGGTGCCGACTGGTACGCTCAGGCGGCAAAGAAGGCCAAATCCTACCTAGACATCATGGCCTACTCGCGTGCTGGGCTAATATCGCAGCTAGAGTTTGAGGGATTTACCACAGACGAAGCCGAGTACGGCGCCACACAAAATGGCTTGTAAAACCTTTGCTATTTTTGCATGGTGTGTGCTATAATTAGGTTTTAAGGAGGACTAATGTCTATTAAAAAAGCAATCATTACCGACGCAGGGTTTGCGAGCCGGTATTTACCTATTACAAAGACGATTCCAAAGGCGATGATTCCGATTGGGAGCAAGCCGGTGATGCAGTTATGCGTAGAAGAATGCGTAGACGCTGGGATAGAAGAGATAATTATAGTAGCAACGCCAAATACCAAATCGCGCGAGATTTACGACGATTATTTCCACAACAAGGCCGAAAATGTGAAGGCTTTACTAGACAAGCAAGGCAAAGCAAGTCGGTTTGAACCAGTGCAAGAAGTATTGGATTTTCCAAAAATCACCGTGATAGAGCAAGACGCTAGCCTGCCATACGGCAATGGCTCGCCAATTGTATCCGCCAAGGAATACGTCGAGAACGAGGATGCTTTTGTAGTGCTGTATAGCGACGATTTGATTCTTGGCAAAGGTGACGTAAAAACTTTGATCGAGGAGTACGAGAAAAATCCTACCGCCAAAGCAGTGATTGCGGCACAGGAAATGCCAGAGGACGTGTGGCACAAATACGGCATGATAGCACTCAAAGACAACGGCACGCTTAGCCACATCGTAGAAAAGCCTAAAACTCCAGATTTAAGCCCGAGCAACCTCACGAGCTACGGCAGATACCTACTCACGCCAGAGGTGTTTGAATACCTAGTACCGTCAAACACGGGGCTAGACGGCGAACTCTGGACAGTAGATGCGATAACCAAGCTCGCCGAGACGGGTGACGTGGTAGTAGCAAAAAGCGAAGGCAAATGGATTACTACTGGTGACCCAAAGAATTATTTTATGGCACATCTAGAATACGTGATGCGAAATACAGATTTTGCTGACGAAGTGAGAGATTTTGTGTTACAATATAAGAAGGAGAACGTATGAATGTCGCAGAATGGATACTAGTTGCAATACTTGGCATAACACTCTTTATATTCCTGGTGGTAGGAATTATATTGATGTTGAAGTTACTCGAAGTGTCGGACGAGGTGAAACGCGTAGCAGTAAAAGGCCAATACATTGCAGATAGCGCAAATGACGTAGTTACCAACGTAAAAGGCATGACGTCTATTGGCGGTACTGTAGAAATGCTAGTGGATAAATACGTGAACCCCAAAGTTAGAGAAAAAATTAAAGAAGCAGAAGCAAAGGAGAATCAAAATGGCAGAAAATAGCAACGAAAAGAAAAGTAGTGGCGCAGGAAAGTTTTTCCTCGGTGCAGCAATTGGCGCAGTAGTTGGCGCAATCGCCGGCAAGTTTATCTCGGCAAAAGTCAGCGCCGGTGAAAACTGCGACGACGAGTGTGATTGTGACGAAGACTGCAGCTGCGACTGCAATGAAGAAAAGCCAGCCATTGAGGTAGAAGCGACCATTGGCGTAAAGAAAGAAGAAAAGGAAGACTCCAAGAAAGCCGAGAAGAAGGAAGATTCCAAAAAGGAAGAAAAAAAGGAAGAGCCAAAAGCCGCTGCTAAGTCAGAAGAAAGCAAGAAAGAAGCAGAATAATTAAAATACGACCCGAGCAGGGTCGTATTTTGTGCTATAATTTATGTATGGAACCGAAGCTGAAACCGTCAGATTTTGTGCATTTACACAACCATACCCATTACTCGCTTTTGGATGGACTAACTAAAATACCAGATTTAGTACAGTTTGTCAAGGACGAGGGAATGGAGGCGGTAGCAGTGACAGATCACGGCACTATGAGCGGGCTAGTGGAACTCTACAAGGAGTGTAATGCTGCCGGAATTAAACCTTTGCTTGGACTTGAGGCATATGTAGCAGCGAGGAAGCGTACCGATAAGGACCCGGCGCACGACAAACAGCGTTTTCATATTACACTGATAGCCATGAATAACCAGGGCTATGAGAATCTTTGCCGGATTATGAGTAATGCCGAGATAGAGGGAAAATATTACAAGCCGCGTACTGATCACGAAGATTTGGAAAAATACAATGAAGGCATTATATGCTTGTCTGGGTGTATGGGTTCGGAGATTAGCGAGGCGATACGCGCGGGAGATGACGCGCGCGCCTACGAGCTAATTGACTGGTATCGCAATGTCTATAAGGACCGTTTTTATCTTGAAATGCAGGATCACGGACATCCACTCTCGACCACACATTCGGCGGAGCAGAAAAAAGTCAACGACTGGCATATGGCCCATGCAAAAGAACTAGGACTACCCCTCGTGGTAACTTGCGATGCGCACTATCTCAAAAAGGAGGACCAGGAAGCGCACGAGGTGCTGCTATGCATTGGCACAGCGGCGAATCTGTCCGACAAAAACCGTATGACGCTCCGAGATTACGATTTGCATGTTATTCCGGCCGAGGAAATTATTAGTCATTGGCAGGACACTTGCCCAGAGGCGGTGCTCAACACTAGGCGTATTGCCGAGCGGTGCAATGTAGACTTACAACTGGGGCGAATTCTGATCCCGAAGTTTCCAATCCCAACCGATGAGGACGAAAAAACCTATCTTGATCGCCTAGTATTTCAGGGGCTCGTATATCGTTATGCTGGCAAAACTTTTGCCGAGGCGAGCGAAATACCCGTGCCGGAATGTCGGAAACTCCTCGAAAAATCCGACGAGGAACGCGACGAGGCGCATAAGGTCTTACCGCGTATTGACTACGAGCTATCTGTGGTAGATAAAATGGGTTATAATGGGTATTTCCTGATTGTGCAGGACTTTATCAACTGGGGCAAGGCCCAGCGTATCGTGTATGGACCAGGGCGTGGCAGTGCGGCTGGGTCGATTCTCGCCTATGCGCTTCGCATTACCGAGCTAGACCCACTGAAATACGACTTGCTTTTTGAGCGGTTTTTGAATCCAGATCGTATTTCTATGCCAGATATTGATACTGACATACAAGATACGCGGCGCGACGAGGTGATTGAATACTGCTCTCGCAAATACGGTTACGGAAGAGTGAGTAATATCGCGACTTTTGGTAAAATGATGGCCAAAAACGCGGTGCGCGACGTAGCGCGCGTGCTAGAAGTGCCATATGCAGATGCCGACCGGCTAGCGAAGATGGTGCCAGACCCAGTGATGGGACACCATGTGAAACTTGCGGATGCGATTCGTGATGTACCAGATTTGAAACAAGAGTACGAAACTAACCCAACCTCGCGCGAAGTGATAGATTTCGCGTCGAAACTCGAAGGGACGATTAGAAACCACGGCGTGCACGCTTGCGGCGTGATTATTGCGCCAGATGATCTCGTGAAATTCTTGCCACTAGAAGTTTCCGCCAAAGGTCCAATCGCCGCACAATTCCCAATGGGGCAGGTGGAGGAGATTGGGCTCCTTAAAATGGACTTTCTTGGGCTATCTAACTTGTCGGTGATTAACAACGCACTGCGTATGATTCGCAAAGTTTACCATAATGACTTGGATATGTACTCGGTACCGCTAGATGATGAAAAAACCTACGAACTACTGCAGCGTGCTGAAACGACGGGCGTGTTTCAGCTAGAATCTGCCGGCATGAAGCGGTATCTGCGCGACCTCAAGGCTTCAACTTTTGAGGATATTATCGCTATGGTGGCGCTGTATCGCCCGGGCCCGATGCAGTTTATTGATTCGTTTATTAAACGCAAGCACGGCGAGGAGCCGATTACTTACTTACACCCAGGGCTAGAAAACTCGCTCAAAAACACCTACGGGATTATGATCTACCAAGAGCAGTTCATGCAGATTTCTAAGGAGTGGTGTGGTTTTACTGGTGGGCAAGCAGATACCCTGCGTAAGGCGGTGGGGAAGAAAAAAATTGATATGATGAAAAAGGTGAAACCGCAATTTATTGAGGGTGCAGTAAAGATCGGCGGCGCCACCGAAGAAATAGCTGAGACATTTTGGGCGCAGCTACTGGATTTTGCAAACTACTGTTTTAACAAATCGCACGCCGCGTGCTATGCACTAGTGGCCTATTGGACGGCATATCTCAAAGCACATTATCCCGATGCTTTTATGGCGGCGCTGATGACCGCAGATATGCGCTGGACTGACCGGTTGGCCATTGAGATAGCCGAGTGCAAACGGATGGGAATTAAAGTCCTCGGACCAGATATTAACCAGTCATATGGAGATTTTGGTATTGTGGGCGGCGAAAACACGATTCGGTTCGGACTATCTGGTATCAAGAGTATGGGCAAGGCGCTGGTTGAGGAGTATGTGATTCCAGAACGCGACAAAAACGGACCATTTAAGTCGGTATGTGACTTTGCTAAACGTGTGGATTCAACCAAGTTTAATAAAAAATCTTGGGAAGCCGCAATCAAAACGGGGGCGTTTGATAGTTTTGGTGCGTCAAGGTCTGATTTGCTATTTAATTTGGAGGCGATACAAGCGTACGGCGCAAAATGCCAAAAAGACGTGAGCTCCGGACAGACCGACCTCTTTGGGATGATGGGCGAAGCCGGCGTGGTGCCAGAGGTGGAGATTAAAAAGGCGCCTACGCAATTTCCGGAAAAAGAACAGCTTTTGTGGGAGCGCGATTTGATGGGGCTGTATCTTTCAGCACATCCGCTAGATAAATATGATACGTATTTTAATGAGCAAACTCACCCGATGGAACTCATCACGCCAGAAAATAACGGCAAGCTTATAACTATTGGCGGGATTATCACCGCAGTGCGTACGATACTCACGAAAAAAGGCGACAAGATGGCGTTTATTAAGATGGAGAACAAATCTACCGAAACGGAGTTTATTGTGTTTCCGAGCGTGTTTGCCGAGCATGGGGCGAAACTCGTGGTAGATAACGTGGTGCGGGTACAGGGAAAGATTAATGCTGCAGATAAGGACGGAAATCTCACGAGCGAAGCCAAAGTATTGGCTGAGGTGATAGAGTTAGTGTCGGACGACGTGTTGGAATCATACCAGCCAACCGGCACCAAACTTGCAGCGCCAGCCAAGGCACCAGAAAAAACCTTCCGTCGAACATCCAAAACCAGCGCCGAGAGAGTATACCGTGGTGGTGGAGGTGCGAGAAGGGCGCCTAGCGAAGCTCCGAAACAGATAGACGACGTAAGGGTACTTGCGGCGCCGCCAAAAGACCCGCGCAAGGAGAAATTGTATATTTTGATTGAAAACCCAGAGGACACCGAAACTTTGACTGCCATACGGCGGCTTGCAGATATTAATCTTGGGTTTACCGACGTAATACTAGTGTTACGCGAGGGGGAAAATAAACGACCTTTGCGGATGCCTTTTAGGGTAGATGCGTGCGAGTCGTTGCTCAAAAATCTGCGCGAACTCGTAGGTGAATCCTGTGTAAAGGTGGTATAATATATCATATGAAGAAGCGACAGGCATCAGATATGACGACTATAAACCGCAAGGCGCGGTTTGATTATGAACTTGGCGATGAGTTAACCTGCGGTATGGCGCTGGCTGGGCCAGAAGTACGCGCGATTCGCGACCATCACGTGCAACTCAAAGGTTCTTTTGTGACTTTGCGCGGTGGGGAACTGTGGCTTAACAACTTGACCCTCGGCGCGGAAACGGCGAGGAATATAAAACTGCTTGCTACTAAAAAACAGATTATTGCCTTAGAGCGCGAAAAACAAGCGGGACTGTCGCTGGTGCCGGTAAAGTTGCTGGGTGGAGCGCGGCATATTAAGCTTGTAATAGCGGTAGGAAAAGGCAAGAAGAAATATGACAAGCGCGAAAGTATTAAAAAGCGTGATATTGAAAGAGGCAGATATGCTTAGGATTTTCTCTTGGAATATTAACGGTTTGCGTTCTGTGTTGAATAAAGGTGCATTACAAAGTTTTATCAGTAAGTACCAGCCGGATATTTTGTGTTTACAAGAAATTAAGATGAAACCGGGGCAGGCGAAGGTGGATTTGCCAGAATATGAGGAGATTTGGAATTCGGCGGAGCGGCCGGGCTATGCCGGCACGGCGATTTTTACTAAACTCGCACCTCTTAACGTGCAGACAGGCTTTACCCTAGTGGAGCCAGACCAATATGGCAACCCAAACGCCGAAGGGCGCGTAATAGTAGCAGAATTTGCCAGCTTTTACCTAGTAAACGTCTATACGCCAAACTCGAAGCCAGATCTCTCACGGCTAAAACTTCGCCACGAGAGCTGGGATCCGGAGTTTTTGCAACTGTTAAAAAAGCTTGAAAGAACAAAACCCGTAGTGGTGTGCGGAGATTTCAATGCAGCCCACACAGAGATAGACCTTGCTCGGCCAAAAACCAACCATCACAATGCCGGTTTTACCGACGAAGAGCGCGAAGGGATCGGAAATTTGATAGGCGCTTCTTTCGTTGACACTTTTCGCGAACTAAATCCAGACGCTCGGCGTTACACCTGGTGGAGCCACTGGGGTAAAGCCCGCGAAAATAACGTGGGGTGGCGGATAGATTATTTCTTTGTATCCCGTGAGCTTCGCGATAAGCTAAAAGACGCCGAAATATATGAGAGTGTAGCAGGGTCAGACCACTGCCCTATATCGGTAACTTTGGAGGTGTAATGGAATATTTGCAGAGGATAGAAAAAAATCCGTACAGCGATATTCTGTGGAACGTGCCAGAGCAGAAGCAAGGCGTGCTCGCAGTAATAGGAGGGAATTCGCAAAACTTTCGGACACCGGTAAAGATAGCGGAGTACTTAAGTGCCAAGTACCCGGTGCACGAGGTGCGGGTGATATTGCCAGATGTTTTGCGTGGCAAGGTGCCGGAACTAGCGAATTTTATATTTGCAAAATCTACCGAATCTGGCTCGGTTGCCGATGGCGCAGAGATCGACACAATACTAGACGCGGCAGATTATGGCCTAGTGATAGGTGATTTGTCAAAAAATTCCATCACCGGTAGTGCGCTAGTAAGCGCCTATGAATCTTCCGATAAACCCATATTAATTACACGTGACGCGGTGGACTTGTTGGCCGAAAACTGCACCGAGACGACACTGATGCGAGACGGACTTATGGTGGTTGCCAGCATGGCGCAAGTCATAAAACTATTTCGCGCGGTGTACTACCCCAAGATGGTGACATTATCGCAATCTATGGTGCAGGTGGCAGAAGCGTTACATAAATTTACTATGAGTTATCCGCTCGGCATTGTGACTTTGCAGAGTGGGCAACTGCTCGTGGCCAAAGATGGTGCGGTAAATGTAGTGCCACTAGACATCACCTCGCTCACACCGTTGTCGCTATGGATGGGAGAAACGGCAGCAAGAATTGCAGCACTCAACATGTACAACCCTGGCAAGTTTATAGAAGCAGCGGTGACGGCACTGCTTGACTAAGATTATGGCGGCCGTGCAAATATAACGGCTACCGGCGACTACGGCTACTACAGGGCGGCGATTATTTACTGAGCCTACGCTCAATATCCACCGCATCGCGCGAAATATTGTGCCGACGCTGCGAAAGGAAAAACCAAAGAAAAAGACTCACTGCGCAGGCGATCACGGTGATCACGATTTTGACGGCGAGAGGCCACTCAGAGGCGTAGAGCGTCCAAGCGGAAAACATAAACATTAGCGCGAGGTACAGATTGCGGCGCGTGAGAATAAGTTTTTTGGCTAATGGGAAATTGCGATGCGTAAGCGAAGATTTAGTGGCGTCATCTGGATGGCCGAAAAGTTTACCGTAGACCACGAGATCGATAATAATAGCCAGCACAATATAGCAGCCGCCAACGATAAGCCCGGCCATGGTGTTTACGCGCAGGATAAAGAACACTAGCATGGCGACGGCAAGAAGCGTATCGGTGATCATATCGTATTTGGCGGCGTATTTGCGATAGCGGGGAACTTTGTGCTTCGGAAAAGGGTATTTGCTAGCCAAGGTGCCATCAAAAGCGTCGGTCAGCTCGCCTAGTATAAAGAGTACAAAAACGGCAGCTAGCGAACCACCTGTGCCACACATCACAAAAATCACAATCGTAATGATAAAACGCGTAAGAGTTAGTAAATCCGCAAGGTATCTCATGACTTAATTATATCATTAAAAAGTTTTTCGAGCTTGGTGATTTTGGTGGAGATTTTGTTGTCGCTGCGACGAGTCAGCATTACTTCGCTCATTTTGGCAATTTCGGACGGGTGGGCAATGAGATAGTCGAGAGTTTCGGCAATGGCGGTGGGACTAGGCGACTTGGTGAGGGCATAACTGCCGCGGGGCACAATTTCCTCGAGATCTGGGTCGGCAATTAACACCGGCACGCCAGCGGTTTCTGCCTCAATAAGCGACATGCCAAAAGTATCGTAATTGTAAGAAACTAGCACATCTAGATGGTGGTGTTGCAGCTCTCGCCAGATATGATCAAACGAAGTTTTGCCGTAAAAGTTAACATTTAGCCGGTGGAGCTTGGCGTAAGCCTTGGCGGCAACTGCCTCGCTGCCATCGCCGTAAACATCCAAAACATAACGATGTTTAGGCGAAGCGAAGAACTCGCGATTTTTGAGTTTGTTCATGGTGGTTTTGAGCGTGGTATCGTGCGATTCACCAAGGATATTTAGCGCTTCGAGAAAAGGTAAGATACGTTTCTCGGGGCAAAGGCGAGAGTGCCAGATAATCTTGAGCGGCTCGCCAGGGGCTAGAGCCTTAGGGGTGACTTTTTCGGCTATATAATGATCGGCAATACCATGATGGAGAGCTTTAATAGGTTTTGTCACGCCGTAATGAATTAGCATTTTGCGGAAATAGTTGGACGGAGTAATCACGAGGTCTGCCGCGTTGGCGTGATTAACCATAATACTCCACATTTTGGCGCGAGCAATGGTGGTGGCCAGGTAACTATCCTTTGGAATCTTGGTATCATGTGGCAAGTACCACGAATGGAACAGGTTGAGCGCTGCAGCCACCAGAGTGCGGAGCCCAAGCGGAATGATTAGCGCCTCGCCCATGTCCTCGCGGCCATGCATTACCTGCACAGTGGGAATATTTAGCCTCTTGCCTAGCCGGAGCCCCGCGATAGAGCAACCCGCCTCGTAATGCACGTAGAAAATGTCAAAAGTTTTAAGCTCGGGGTGGGTTTTTGTGAGCCACTTTTCAATCTTGGCAGGACGGCGCGCAATAGGCGTAGCGCCGCGACCAAAAACTTTGCAAGTAGGCACTGGGTAAATGTGGTCCTTGGCCAGCTTTGCCTTTTCTTTATCGGAACGCGGATAGGCGCTGCTAAAAATATAGACGGTGTGGCCGCGTTTCTCGAGCTCGTCTTTCTCGGCATTAATAACCGTGACTATGCCACCAGAAAGGTCCAAATAGCAGTCAGTAAAAATCGCAATTTTCATATTAATTTTACGGTTTGTTAAAATTTGTTATTTTGCGTTATTTTTGTGTGGGGCTGCTAACCCTAATGGGTGACAAGAAACCCGAAAAGGGTCTTGTATTTTTTGCTCGTGGGTGGTAGAATTAAGTTAGGTTATTTGTTTACTTTCGTCTTAGGACGAAAGTAATTTTTATCTTGAGCAAACCAGATAGTAGGCTTATTTCAAGCATCTTAAACCTCCTTTCTTCTTGCCACTCGTGATGTAAAAATGCAGCCCCATAAGATAACCTTAGCACAGGTGCAAAATAAAATCAACTCCCCACCTGGTAATTGGACTTTCTCGTAGAAAGTCCAGCAAAGTTAAAATACAAACAATCTTTTATTTGTCTTGGTGAAAATCTGAAAAAATAATTTGATGGAATCCTTCCGGTATTGCAGTACCGGCTTTCCATCACTATT